>NZ_JBQYLP010000005.1:0-175456 GCF_052683555.1 Burkholderia sp. BC1 | reverse complement strand
GTGCGGACGACCGGCGTGCGCGCCGTGCATTTCGGCTCGGGCGTACGGCCGCGCGGCGAGGTACTGGCGCCGCTCGACGAGCGGCTCGTTGCGAAAGTGCGGGCGGTACTGGATCGCGCGACGCAGGCGTAAGCGTGTATCGGCCGCATCGACGTCCGGCGCCGCGTGCGTCAGTCGTAGCGGATCGTCAGGTCCTTCAGGATGTCGACATTGCCCCACTTGAACGCGCAGCGGCGGCCGACCTCGACCGCGGTCCCGTCGCGTGTTTCGCTGACAGGCGTGCAGCCACCGGCAATCTTCACCGTCGGCGTGCCTTGCCGTGACAGCGGGAACTCGATCGCTGCATCCTGCGGAATCGTATGCGTGAGTGCGACGTCTTCGACGTAGTCGTCGGGCAGCGTGAAGATCAGCGCGCGGTCGACCTTCAGCGTGTAGTAGTCGTGTTGGAACGGAATGCTGACCACGCAGAGCTCGGTGGTGTGGCCGTTCAGCGTCTGCGACGAACATTTCGGTTCGGCGGCATGTGCGGTAGCGGCGGCGATGCCGAGCACCGCGACGGCGATGTGCTTCATCGTTGGTTATCCCCGTAACGTGATGATGGAACCGCCGACGAGGCCGACGCGCGCAGCGCCCGGCGATCGCGGCGAAGCGCACATGTTAGTGCGGACGCGGCGCCGATGCACGTGCTTCGCCCCGCCGCGCCAATGAAAAAAGCCGGGACGTGTCCCGGCTTTCGTCATGCGGCGCAGCGTGCGACGCTCATGCGTGTTCCGCCAGGGCATCGGCCTCGCTCGCGCGAATCCCGAGACGCTCGAACAGCGCCGATTCCGGATACGGAATGCGTGCGGACGACCGGCGTGCGCGCCGTGCATTTCGGCTCGGGCGTACGGCCGAGCGGCGAGGTGCTCGCGCCGATCGACGAGCGGCTCGTTGCGAAAGTGCGGGCGGCGATCGATGGCGCGGCCCGGAACGGGTGAAGCGATCGTTCCCGCGCCGTCACGTGTTCCGCACGAACCAGGTCCGCTTCGCGCTCGCGAGCAGCGCGCGATAGACGATCCACGACACGGCGAAGGTTGCCGGCGCCGACAGCGACGCGGCAAACCCGCTCGCGTGGTTCAGTGCGAGCCCGGCGAACGCGCCCGCGAACCATGCCGCGAGCCCGCCCGGATTGAAGGTCGGCACATGCGCGTCGCGGCATTCGACGTCGTCGCCGACGAGCTCGCCGTAGCGCGCGGACAGGATATGTGCGAGCGCGACGCCGACCCACGCGACCACGAAGATGCCCTGATACGCGAGCGCCTGCAGGATCCGCGAGAAGACGTCGGCCATCATCAGCGCATAGACGACCGCACCGACCACGAGCGCCCATACGAATTTCGGCGCACGCAGGCCGGCCACCTTCTGGAAGAACGCCTGCATGTTGACCGTCGCGAGGTAGTAGTTCGCGGTGTTGATGCGCGACTGCGTGACCCAGACGAACAGCAGGCCCCACAACCCCATCAGCTTCAGCAGCGCGAGCACGACCGACACTTCGGATAGCGTGCCGAGCCCCGGAATCGTGCCGACCAGATAAATACCGGCCGCGCCGTTCAGCAGGAACGTGACGAGGTAGAACGGCATCCCGAAGTTGAAGCGGCCGTGATAGCGCGCGTCCTGCCTGCGGCCGAAGCGCGCGTAGTCGAACGTGAACATCATCAACACCCAGACGCCCATGTAGTAGACGAAGCAGTGCCACCATCCGCCGGCCGGCGCGCCGCCGGTCGGGCCGATGTCGAGCCACGCGGCGTGATAGCCGTATTCCGCCGTCGCGAGCCCGACCGCCGCGAGCAGCCCGAGCAGGTAGAACGGCAGCAACACGCCGTTGAACTTGTCGAGCCAGTGCTGCACGCTGCCGAACACGAGCGGCACGCTGTAGCCGACGACGAGCAGCGCGGCCCATTTGTAGTCGAGCGCCGGAAACAGGTGATGCGCGGCAATCGCGATCACCGAGCCTTCGAACACCGCGTAGTAGATGGCCGTCGCGAAGAAAATCAGCGTCGCGAGCGCTGCGCCCGCGCTGCCGAACAGCACGCGCGAGAACAGCGCGACCGATAGCCCGGTGCGGATCGCGTAGCGGCTGATGATCGTGTTGACGGAGCCGTACGACACCACCGACAGCGCCATGCCGATCAGCGCGTTGCGCGCGCCGTAGGTGAGCGCGAGCGTCGCGCCGACCACGATGTAGAACACCGCGCTGCACACGGCCCACCACGCCATCGTCAGCGAGAAGGGCGGCATGCGCGCGTGATCGGGAATGGCGAGCGTCGACAGATCGAGATCCTCGTCGGTGCGGGCCTGAGCCAGGTTGGCCATGAGCGTGCTCCTTGGTGAGCGAAACGGCGAACGACGTCGCGGCTGCGGTGCATGCGCTCCGCAGGGTTGCCCCGACGTCGGGCGGGCAACCGGTCCGGCAGAAACGACGCGCAAGCGTCCCCGCCGCGCGCCGCGCGGTCGCGCGGGCGGGAAACGGAATGCGAAGTCGGAAAACGAACCGCGCGGGCGGCCGTGCCGCGCCGCGGGGGCCCGGCACGGGGCCGGGCGTCCTGCGTTCAGTCCTGCAGCATGGCGCGCAGCAGCGCGAGGCGTCGCTGGTACTCGCGGCGCGCGGCGAGCGCGTCGGCCATCGTGACGCGCACGAAGCGCGCGCGATGGTTGGGCTGCATCTGGCCGATCAGGTCCATGTCGGCGCTGATCACGGTGCCGATCGTCGCGTAGCCGCCACCCGACACCGCGTCGCGATGCAGGATGATCGGCTCGAGCCCGGCCGGCACCTGGATCGAGCCGATCGGATAGCACGCGTCGACGATGTTCGACGGATCGGCGCCCGCGCCGAACGGCTGCTCGCGCGGCCGGAACTGCAGCGGGCGGCCGTTCTTGTAGCGATAGCCGATGCGGTCCGCCTCGGGCGCGACGGTCCATTCGTCGTCGAAGAACGTATGCGCCGATTCGTCGCTGAGACGGTAGTGGTAGAGGCCGGTCAGCACGCGCAGCTCGACCTGGCTGTCGAGCGGCCGGCACACGGCGGACGGCAGCTCGCGGCCTTCGCGGCCCGGCTCGCGCGCCGCGCCGACCGGCAGCCGGTCGCCTTTCTGCAGACGCCGGCCCGCGTGGCCGCCGATCGCGCCGAGCGCATACGTCGAGCGGCTGCCGAGTACGACCGGCACGTCGATGCCGCCCGCGACGGCGAGATACGCACGCGCGCCGCCCTTCACGTAGTTGAACGACAGCACGCTGCCCGCGCGGATGCGCAGCGCCACGTTGCAGCGCTGGCCGACGCCGTCGATTTTCGGCGTCATCTCCGCGCCGGTCACGGCGATCAGCGCGTCGGTGTGGAACAGCAGCTCGGGGCCGAGCAGCGTGCATTCGAGCACGGCGGCCTGCTCGGGATTGCCGACCAGCAGGTTTGCCGCGCGCGATGCGTACTGGTCGAGCGAGCCCGACGGCGGAATGCCGACGTGGTAGTGGCCTTGCCGGCCCATATCCTGGACCGAGGTCGCGAGGCCGGGCTTCACGACCTCGATCAGCTTGTGCGCGTCAGCTTGCATACAGCACCTCGACGAGAGAACGGTTGTACGCATCGGGATCGCGCCGGAATGCGTCGAGCGAGAATTTCACGGGGCGCACGCGCAGCGAGAACGTGCCCGCTTCGACGGCCGCGACGGCCGCGTCGTACGCGGCGCGATCGATCGGCTGGAACTTCACGATGTCGCCGGGGCGGAAGAACACCATGAAGTCGCGCAGATAGTCGAGCCGCTGTTCGGGATCGAAGATCGGCGCCGGCGTCACGCCGAACATCTGGTAGCCGCCGGCGCCGCGCACCGAGTAGATGCAGCCGAAGCAGCCGCCATGGCCGACCGTCAGCTTCGGCGTGTCGGTGCGCGGCCGCAGGTATTTCGGCACTTCGAGCTGGCGTTCGCGTTCGACCATCTGGTACATGAACGGCAGGCCCGCGACGAAGCCGACCATCGACACGAACCACGGCGCGCCCGAGTGCGCGGCGATGAAGTCGTCGACGTCGCGCTTGCCGTTGATGCGCGCCGCGTATTCGAGATCGGTCGACGACGGATCCTGATGACGCTCGCGGAACCGCATCATCGTCTCGTGCGTCCACGGATCGTTGTAGAGCACCGGCACCTCGACGATGCGCGTGTCGAGGTCGAGCGACGCTTCGCCGACGTCGGCTTCGATCGACTTCAGCAGCGCGACGAGCGCGTCGGGCGCGATCGTGTCCGGGTCGTAGCGCACCTGGTAGGACGCGTTGGCCGGGCAGATCTCGGTGATGCCGGGCACCGCGCGGCGCTGCAGCTCGCGCGTGATCGCGGTGCCCTTGAAGAAGGCGTCGAGCGACATCGCTTCGCTGATCTCGACGAACACGAACTCGTCGCCGCCGAACGTATAGCGGGTCGTCACAGCGCCTCCCCGACGCGTGTCGCGTCTGCGTTTACGTTGAGGTTTGCGGATTCGGAGTCGGACCGGCTCGCGGTGGCGGCCGCTGCGTCGAGCGCCGCACGCCATCGCGGCATCCAGGCCTCGAGGAAATTCGTGTGATAGCGGCCGGCGCGGACGTCGGCGTCCGCGAGCAGCGCGGCGTGCAGCGGCGCGGTGGTCTTCATGCCGCCGACCTGCAGTTCGCCGAGCGCGCGCGACAGACGCTGCAGCGCCGCCGCCCGGCTCTCGTCGTGCACGATCAGCTTTGCGAGCAGCGAGTCGTAGAACGGCGGCACGACGCAGCCCGGATAGAGCAGCGAGTCGACACGCACGCCGGGGCCGGTCGGCCACACGAGCGCATCGATCCGGCCGGGATTCGGGCGGAAGTCCTGCAGCGGGTCTTCCGCATTGATCCGGCATTCGAGCGCCGCGCCGCGCATCGCGATGTCCTGCTGTGCGAAGCGCAGCGGCTCGCCGTCGGCGATGCGCAGCGTTTCGCGCACGAGGTCGATGCCGGTGATCGCTTCGGTCACCGGATGCTCGACCTGGATGCGCGTGTTCATCTCGATGAAGTAGAACTCGCCGCGCGTGTCGTCGAACAGGTATTCGAGCGTGCCCGCACTGCGATAGCCGACTTCGCGCGCGAGACGTGTCGCCGATGCGCACAGCTCGGCGCGCAGCGCCGGCGTCAGCGAGGGCGACGGCGCTTCCTCGAGAATCTTCTGGCGGCGGCGCTGCAACGAGCATTCGCGTTCGAACAGATGGACGACGTCGCGCCCGTCGCCGAGCACCTGCACTTCGATGTGCCGCGCGCGCGCGATGAAGCGCTCCAGATAGACGCCGCCGTCGCCGAACGCGGCCTGCGCCTCGCGCTGCGCGAGCGGCAGTTCGGCCTCGAGCTGCGCCGCGTCGTGCGCGACGCGAATGCCGCGCCCGCCGCCGCCGGCGGCCGCCTTGATCATGACCGGATAGCCGATGCGCGCGGCCACCTCGCGCGCGGCGTCGAGCGACTGCACGACGCCGTCGCTGCCGGGCACCGTCGGCACGTTCGCGCGCCGCGCGGTGTCGCGTGCACGCGCCTTGTCGCCCATCGTCGCGATCACCTGCGCGTCCGGGCCGACGAAGACGAGGCCGGCCGCTTCGACCTGCGCGGCGAATGCGGCGTTCTCGGAGAGGAAGCCGTAGCCCGGATGGATCGCATCCGCGCCGCATTGCCGTGCGGCGTCGAGGATCGCGGCCGGATTCAGGTAGCTCTTCGCCGCGTGCGAGGAGCCGATGTGGATTGCTTCGTCGGCCATGCGCGCGGCGAGGCTGTCGCGGTCCGCATCGCTGACCACGGCGACCGCGCGCATTCCGAGCTCGTGCGCGGCGCGAATCACGCGCACCGCGATTTCGCCGCGGTTCGCGACCAGCACGGTGCGGATGCGCGACGGGCGATAGAACGCGTCGCAGGAAATTGCCCGATTCATCGCGTCACCCCTCGATCCGCATCAGCACCTGCCCCGCGTCGACGGGCTCGCCGTCTTCGACGAGCAACTCGACGACGCGCCCCGGCACCTCGGACTCGATCTCGGTGAACTGCTTCATCACTTCGACGAGGCCGACGACCGCGCCGGCGGCCACCGTCGCATCGAGCGCGACGTAGTAGTCCGCATCGGGCGACGGGCGCCGGTAGAAGGTGCCCGGCAGCGGGCTGACGATGTCGTGCAATGCCATCTCTGTGTCTCCTTGAATCAGTGTTGGGCGGCGAGCGGCCGCGGGCCGGCGGTGCGGATGCCTTCGCGGGTCAGCGCGTCGCGCGTCTCGCGCACGAGCGCGAGTGCGCCCGGCGTGTCGCTGTGGATGCAGACCGAATCGAAATCGATGTCGATGTCGTCGCCGTCGACCGTGCGCACTTTGCCGTCGACGCAGGCGCGCAGCACCTTGTCGGCGACCTGGCGCGCATCGAGCCGGCCGACGCGGCGCGTAAAGACGATCGAGCCGCTGCGGTCGTAGTCGCGGTCCGCATAGAACTCGCGCACCACCGGCTGGCCGTATTCGGCGGCGACGCGGTACGTGGCCGACGCTTCCATGCAGTACAGCAACAGGCCCGGATCGACGCGCTGCAGCGTTTCGATCAGCAGCCGCGAGAACGTCTCGCTGGCGGCCGCGTGCATGTACAGCGCGCCGTGCGGCTTCACGTGCTGCAGGCTCACGCCGTTCAGCCGCGCGAACTCGCGCAGCGCGCCGAGCTGATACACGATGTCGTTGACGAGCGCCTGCGGCGATTCGGCGATCGTGCGGCGACCGAAGCCGACCAGGTCGCGAAAGCCGGGGTGCGCGCCGATGCCGACGCCGGCGTCGCGCGCGAGCTGCACCGTGCGCGCCATGATGTTCGGGTCGCCGGCATGAAAGCCGGTGGCGATGTTCGCCGAGCTGATCAGCGGCATGATCTGCTCGTCGACGCCGTCGCCGATCGTCCACGGGCCGAAGCCTTCGCCCATGTCGGAATTCAGGTCGACGCTGTGCTTCCTCATACGGTGTGTTCCTCCAGGTTCTCCGGTTCGCCGGCGTCGGTACGCCTGTCGAAACCGTGTTGAACCGAGGTTAGCCGCGCGCAGCGAGTCAAAATAGTTCTATTTTTATATGCCGGCGTATCGATTTTTTCGATATCGCCGAAAAAGCGCCGCGAGGGCCGCCGCAGCGGGCGCGGCAGGGTTTTCACGAGGCCCGCCTCTGCGTCGCGGCACGGTTGATATGATGTTTATCGCGCCTCCATCAGTTTTCCGTCGACCATGGCCCTGACCCTCAGACAGCTCAAGTACTTCGTCGCGACCGCGGAGCTCGGTCAGATCTCGCAGGCCGCGATCCAGCTGACGATCTCGCAGTCCGCGGTGACGAGCGCGATCAAGGAACTGGAGGACAGCCTCGGCACGCAGCTGTTCCTGCGCACGTCGGCAGGCGTCACGCTGACCGATACGGGGCGGCGCTTCCTGAATCACGCGTACGCGATCCTCTCGTCGGTCGACGAGGCGATGCGGATCCCGAACCTCGAAAGCACGCTGACGGGTACGCTCGCGATCGCCGCGAGCTACACGGTGCTCGGCTACTTCCTGCCGCATCACGTGCTGCGCCTGAACACGCTCTATCCGCGGTTGACGATCCATCTGCACGAACTGAACCGCGAGTCGATCGAGGAAGGGCTGATCGCGGGCCGCTATGACATGGCCGTGCTGCTGACCTCGAACGTGTCGAACCCCGAACTCGTACTCGAGCCGGTGATCCATTCGGTGCGCCGGCTGTGGGTCGGCGCGCACCATCCGCTGCTCAGGCGCGAGAGCGTCACGTTCGCCGAGGTCGCGCGCGAACCGTTCGTGATGCTGACGGTCGACGAGGCCGGGCAGACGGCGATGCGCTACTGGAACGAGACACCGTATCGGCCGAACGTGATCCTGCGCACGTCGTCGGTCGAGGCCGTGCGCAGCATGGTCGCGAACGGCACCGGCGTCGCGGTGCTGTCCGACATGGTGTATCGGCCGTGGTCGCTGGAAGGGCGGCGCATCGAGACGATCCTGCTGCGCGACCCGGTACCGCCGATGAGCGTCGGCCTCGCGTGGCGCAAGAACATCGAGCTGAGTCCCGCGATGCATGCGGTGCGCGACTATTTCCGGCACACGTTCATGGAGCCGAGGACGATCGGCGGCGGCGCGTGAGTGCCGCCGTGCCGTGCAGGTATGCGAACCGTACGGCAGCGAAAAAGCCGGGACGCATCCCGGCTTTTTCGTCGGGCGGGCGAACCCGCGGTGCGCGGCGCGCCTACGCGTCGGCCGACATCGCATCGGCCTCGCTCGCGCGAATCCCGAGACGCTCGAACAGCGCGCGATCCTTCTGCGTCTGCGGGTTGCTCGTCGTCAGCAGCTGGTCGCCGTAGAACATGGAATTCGCGCCGGCGAGGAAGCAGAGCGCCTGCAGGCCGTCGTCGAGCTGTTCGCGGCCGGCCGACAGACGCACGACCGCCTTCGGCATGGTGATGCGCGCAACGGCGATCGTGCGCACGAATTCGAACGGATCGAGCGGCGCGGTGCCGGCGAGCGGCGTGCCTTCGATCGCGACCAGATTGTTGATCGGCACCGATTCCGGATACGGATTCAGGTTCGCGAGCTGCGAGATCAACCCCGCGCGTTCGCGGCGCGATTCGCCCATCCCGATGATGCCGCCGCAGCACACGTTGATACCGGCGTCGCGCACGCGGTCGAGCGTGTCGAGGCGGTCCTGGTACGTGCGCGTCGAGATCACCTGCCCGTAGAACTCCGGCGACGTGTCGAGGTTGTGATTGTAGTAGTCGAGGCCCGCGTCGGCGAGCTGCTTCGCCTGCTCGTCCTCGAGCATCCCGAGCGTCATGCAGGTCTCGAGGCCGAGCGCCTTCACGCCGCGCACCATCTCGGTCAGCGCAGGCATGTGGCGCTCCTTCGGGTTGCGCCATGCGGCGCCCATGCAGAAGCGGCTCGCGCCGTTCGCCTTCGCGGCGCGCGCGGCGTCGAGCACCGCGTCGACGTCCATCAGCTTCTCGGCCTTCAGGCCCGTGTCGTGATGCGCGGACTGCGAGCAATAGCCGCAGTCTTCCTCGCAGCCGCCGGTCTTGATCGACAGCAGCGTCGACAGCTGCACGGCATTCGCGTCGAAGTGCTCGCGATGCACCTGCTGCGCACGGAAGATCAGATCGTTGAACGGCAGCTCGAACAGCGCGACGACGTCGGCGACGCGCCAGCGCTGCGGCGACGGCGCTGCCACGGGAATCGCGTCGGGTTGCGCGGCGGCGGTCTGGGCTTGGGTCATTTCGTTTTCCTGTCCTGACTGGAGGGGTGAGATCGGGGAGTCAACGCTGCGCGGCGCGCAACGTGTCGACGAGCGCGGCGATGTCGAGCGTCGCCGCGGCGGATTCGGGGTCGGCCGGCGCCATGTGGGCGATGCGGCCGAGGAGCGGTGCGCGATGCTCGCGCGCGAGCCAGTCGCGGATCGTCGCGACGTTCTCGTCGGCGTACGTCATCGCCGGATCGACGTGGTTCGCGACCCAACCGGCAAGCGTGAGCCCGCGCGCCGCGATCGCGTCGGCCGTCAGCAGCGCGTGGCTGATGCAGCCGAGCCGCATGCCGACCACGAGCACGACCGGCAGGCCGAGCGCGACCGCGAGATCGGCGGTGTCCTGCGTGTCGTTCAGCGGCACGCGAAAGCCGCCGACGCCTTCGACGACGACGATATCCGCACGCGTCAGCGCGTCGCGATGGCATGCGACGATCGTGTCGATGTCGAGCGTCACGTGCTCGTGCGCGGCGACGATGTGCGGCGCGGCAGGCGCCTTCAGCAGGAACGGCGTGCGCAGCTCGGGCGGCAGCACGACGCTCGCGGCCGCATCGAGCTGATCGGCGTCTTCGTTGCGCCACACGCCGTCGCGCTCATAGGCGCCGGCCGCGACCGGCTTCATCGCGGCCGCGCGTAGCCCGTGCCGTGCGAAGCCGTGCAGCAGCGCGGCCGACACGAAAGTCTTGCCGATCTCGGTGTCGGTGCCCGTGACGAACAGCGAAAGCGGTGTGCTCATGCGGCCTCCTCGCTTGCGCGCAGCAGCGCGGTTTCGAGCCGCGCGAGATCGTCGAACGAATGCGCGGCCGACAACGAGATGCGCAGCCGCGAGGTGCCGGCCGGCACCGTCGGCGGCCGGATCGCGGGCACCCACAGGCCGTGCGCGTCGAGCGCGCGCATCGCAGCGAGCGTCGCCTCGTTGCTGCCGATCACGAGCGGCTGCACGGCCGTGTGCGAGTCGACCGGCTGCCAGCGCGTGCGGCGCAGCAGGACGCGCGTGCGTTCGATCAGCGCGGCGAGGTGCGCGCGCCGCGCATCGCCTTCGTCGCCGGCGATCACCTTCAGGCTCGCCGACACCGCATGCGCGACGGCCGGCGGTGCGGCCGTCGTGAAGATGTAGCTGCGCGCGCGCTGGATCAGCCACTCGATCACCGTCTCGTGCGCGACGACGAATGCGCCGGCGACGCCGGCCGCCTTGCCGAGCGTGCCGACATAGACGAGATGCGGCGAGCGCAGCGCGGCCGCCGCGAGCGCGCCGCGGCCTTGCGGGCCGAGCACGCCGAAGCCGTGCGCGTCGTCGACGACGAGCCATGCGCCGTGGCGTTCGGCGAGCGCAAGGAGTTCGGCGAGCGGCGCGATGTCGCCGTCCATGCTGAACACCGTATCGGTGACGATCAGCTTCGTCTGCGACGTGCACGCCTCGAGCAACGCGCCGAGCGCGGCCGTATCGGCATGCGGATAGACCTGCACGGTCGCGCGCGACAGCCGCGTGCCGTCGATCAGCGACGCGTGGTTTAGCGCGTCGGAGAAGATCGTCGCGTCCTTGCCGGCGAGCGCGGTGACCGCCGCGAGGTTCGCCATGTAGCCGGTGCTGAAGTACAACGCGCGCGGCGCGTCGGAGAAGCCGCCCGCGAAGCCCGCGAGTTCGTCCTCGAGCTTCGCGTGCGCACGCGAGTGGCCGCCGAGCAGATGCGAGCCGCCGCTGCCGGAGCCGTAGCGCTGCGCGCCTTCGGCGAACGCGGCGACGAGCGCCGGATGCGCGGCGAGGCCGAGGTAGTCGTTGCTCGCGAACCCGACGATCTCGCGGCCGTTCACGGTCATGTGCGCGTCGCAGGCGCTGTCGGCCGTGCGGCGCACACGGCGCAGCCCTTGCGCGTCGAGATCGGCGAGGCCGCGCTGCAGCGTATCGAGCAGGTTCATCGTGCAATCTCCGCGAGCGTGGCCTCGAGCGTGTCGCGCGTGCGCTGCGCGAGCCAGGCGATGTCGTCGTCGCTCATCACGTACGGCGGCATCAGGTAGACGGTCGTGCCGATCGGCCGCAGCAGCAGTTCGCGCTCGAGCGCGCGCTCGAAGAAGCGGCGCGAGAAGCCGCGTGCCGCGTCGCCGTCGAGTGCGACGTCGAACGCGAACAGCGTGCCGCGCTCGCGCAGGTGGCGCACCTCCGGATGGGCGGCGAGCGGCGCGAGCGCGGCGCGCAGCGCGGCCGACTTGCGCGCGTTGCTCGCGAGCACGTCGTCGCGCGCAAACAGGTCGAGCGTCGCGACCGCCGCGCGGCAGGCGAGCGGATTGCCGGTGTACGAATGCGAGTGCAGGAAGCCGCGCGTCGTGTCGTCGTCGTAGAACGCGGCGAACACGTCGTCGCGCGTCAGCACGAGCGACAACGGCAGATAGCCGCCGCTGATGCCTTTCGACAGGCACAGGAAGTCGGGCCACACGCCGGCCTGCTCGGAGGCGAAGAACGTGCCGGTGCGACCGCAGCCGACCGCGATCTCGTCGGCGATCAGATGCACGTCGAATTCGTCGCAGAGCGCGCGCAGGCCGCGCACGTACGACGGATCGTGCATCGCCATCCCGGCCGCGCACTGCACGAGCGGCTCGACGATCAGTGCGGCGATCCGTTCGCCGCGTTCGACGAACAGGCGGCGCACGTCGGCGAGCGCACGGCCCGCGACGTCGGCGGCCGTTTCGCCGGGCAGCGCGCCGCGCGCGTCGGGCGACGCGACGACGTGCGCGTGGCGGATCAGCGGATCGTACGCGTCCTTGAACAGCGCGACGTCGGTCACGCCGAGCGCGCCGATCGTTTCGCCGTGATAGCCGTTCGCGACGCACGCGAATTCGCGCTTGTCGGCGCGGCCGCGGTTGCGCCACGCGTGAAAGCTCATCTTCAGCGCGATTTCGACGGCCGATGCGCCGTCCGACGCGAAGAACGCATGGCCGAGCGTGTTCGCGGTCAGCGCATGCAGCCGCTCGGCGAGCTCGATCGCGGGCTCGTGCGTGCAGCCGGCGAGCATCGCGTGTTCGAGCGTATCGAGCTGGTCCTTCAGTGCGGCGTTGATGTCGGGATTCGCATGGCCGAACAGATTGACCCACCACGAGCTGATCGCGTCGAAGTAGCGGCGCCCGTCGCGGTCGTACAGCCATACGCCCGCGCCGCGCGCGACGGGGACGAGCGGCAGGCGCTCGTGGTGCTTCATCTGGGTGCAGGGATGCCAGACCGCGCGCAGGCTGCGCGCGACCCAGTCGTCGGGGGCTGACGTACTCAAGGCGACTCCGGGGGTAAAACGGCGGCGCGCGGCATCGTCGGACGCGGCGCGCACACGGGGACAGCCATCGTGCGGCCGACGGCGCGCACGACACGAAAACGCGCAGAGATTAGCGTGTTCCGCGGCCCCTTGCACTAGCGGTTACAAACGCCGCAAAGCCTTGTGGGACGGGAGTTCGGCGCAGATCGGAACGGCTCGCGACGGTACGCTCGAGATGGCCCGAAATGGCCGCAGATGACGACGTTCGAGTGACACCCCCCGACAGAAAAAAATCGTGGGCGACACGGTGCCGCGGCGTGCGGGAATAAGGGGAACGATTAGGAAACGGCGGTGGAAGCAGCGACGGCGAAGCGGGCTACGACGGTTATCGCGAGTGCGCGTCAAGCGACGGTGTGCGATCGAAGACGACGGCGGCGACGGCGGCGGACACGCGCGCGGCGCAGCACGGCACGCCACGTATCGCGTACGCTGGCGCGCGCCGTCGAAAACGAAACGAAAGGGAAGGGGGAAGAAAGCGCGCGTCAGCGCGACGCGAGCGCGCGCGTATCGGCGCCGTGCGCGCCGGTATCGTCGTTGTCGGCCGTCTGCGTGTTCGCGTTCCATACGACGCGATCGTTCACCGCATACAGCCGGCACGGGCCGGCGCCCTGCTTGGCGCAGTTGTCGAGCGCGAGCGCCATCGGATCGTCACCGCCTTCGGCCCACGACCATGCGCCTTCGGACGACACCGCGAACGCGCGGCTCGGATGCTGGTTCAAAAAGTGGCGATAGCCTTCGCGGCCCGCTTCGTCGACATAGGGCACCGCATCGACGGCGTCGATCGACGCGTAGCCGGTCGCCTTCGGTTCGTGCGGGCTCGCGACCGCATAGCGCACGGCGGTCGGCAGATTCAGTTCCGCGAGGAACGCATGCACGGCCGGCCACCAGACGGGCACGCCGTCGCGATCGACGATCAGCCGGTGCGCATCGTCCTTGTAGCGGCCGAAATCGATGAACTGCGCCTGCGTGCCGTGCGCCACGTATGCATCGTGCATTTGCGACACGAGTGCGGGCGTCCACACCGAATCGTTGTCGCCGTAAAGCCAGAGCGAGCGCACGGCCGTGTGGGCGCCGTACTGGTCGAATGCGTCGACGAGGTTCTTCTGCCAGCCGTCGCAGAGATCCTGGCGCAGCCCGCCGGAGAAATTGATGATGCCGCGCACGCCGGGCGCCGCTTCGGTGCCGTACGCGACCGACACGAGGCCGCCGTGCGACGTGCCCGCGACGACGATGCGCGATGCGTCGACGTACGACTGCTGCGACATGTAGCGGATCGTCGCGGCGACGTCGGCGGCCTGCGCGAGGCCGTTTTTCTCGACGTTGCAGCCTTCCTGCCGATAGGTGCCGCCGGAGCCCGCGAAGCCCTGGCGGTTCGGCGCGATCACCGCGTAGCCGCGGCGCACGAATTCGCGCGCGAACGCGAGCGGGCGGCTGCGCGGCTGCTGATGGAGATCGCCGGTGTTCTTGCCGTGATTGAAGACGACAAGCGGGAACGGGCCGGGGCCGTCCGGCTTGAACAGCGTCGCTTCGAGCGTGACCGTGCCCGACGCGTCGGCCGGGATGCGCAGAATGCGCTCGTTGAGATCGGCCGCGACCTGCGGCAGGCCCGAGTCGCCGTAATCGAAGCGCTCGGCATGGGCGAGCGACTTACCGGCCGCGCCCGCATCGGCATTTGCGTTCGGCAGCGTACCGGCCTGAGCGGCCGACAGCGCGCACGCCGCCATCCATCCCACCACTACCTTGCTGAACGCCATTCGTAAGCCCTGCCATGCAACAGACCCGATCGAAGGCCATCCTAGCCCGACAAATTCAGGTTGTGCAATGCAGGAATTACCCGGCGTCTGACACAGCAAGTATTTGTCAGCGCTCGCTTACATCGCCGTCGACATAGCGCCAGAACCCGTGTTCGTCGCGCGTGAAGCGGCTCGTCTCGTGCAGCCGGTACCGCGGCCGCCCACCTTGTAGCGGGCCACGAACTCGACCTCGGCGTGCGTTTCGTCGAGCGCCGCGTGGCGTTTGATCGCGAGGCCGAGCCAGCGCGGCGCGTCGGGCGCATCGGGGTCGATGTCGAGATCCGGCGGGCAGGTGCGCGCGTCCCAGGTCGCGCGCAGGTAGTCGATCGCGCCGAGTACGTAGGCGGTATACCGCGAACGCATCAACTCGAGTGCGCTCGGCGCGGGCGCGCCGCCGTCGATGAAGCGGCCGCAGCAGTCCGCATAGCGCGGCGGCGCGGCTTTGCCGGCCGCTGCAGGGAACGCGCCGCCGCACGGGCAGGCATCAGGTCGGCTCGGAATCATGCGTAACAGGAATTAACGACGAGGCGTTGTGAATGGCGATCACCAGCTCAGCTCTACGCCGTCGTACTGGAAGAATCGGCCGTTCGACTGCGAGACGTCGGCGCCGGCCTCGGCAATGACGCGGCGCATGCCGGTCACGCTCGTCGCCGGATCGATCGCGGCCTGCGCGCCGCCCATGTCGGTGCGCACCCAGCCCGGGTGCAGCGAAATGCAGGCGGCATGGCGCGTCTGCAGCGACGCGATGCGCAGCACGTCGTTCAGTGCGGCCTTGCTCGCGCGATAGAGCCAGCCCGTCGTGCCGGTCGCCTCCGAGATGCTGCCCATCCGGCTCGACACGACGGCGAGCACGCCGCGCGCGTCCTCGACGAGCGGCAGCAGGATCGGCAGCAACTGCATCGGCCCGCGCACGTTCGTATGCATGACGGTATCGAAATCGTCGGAGGCGATCGTTTCGACGCCTTCGGTGCGCGGCCCGTAGACGCCCGATACGACGACGGCCACGTCGAGCCGTTCGCCGTCGAGTTTCCAGCCGAGCGCGGCAATCTGCTCGGGCTGCGTGACGTCGAGCGCATGCGCGTGCGCGCCGAGCGCGCGCAGCGCCGCGAGCGACGCGTCGTCGCGCGCGGTCGCGATCACGTTCCAGCCGTCGCGCCGGTATTGCCGGACGAATTCGCGGCCGAGGCCGCGCGATGCGCCGACGATCAGTACGGTTTTCATGTTCGCCGCTCCTTTTACGGTGCGATGCCGGCGCGTCGCGGGACGATCGCGGCGCGCGACGCGATGGGTGCGTCGCGACGCGCGCGTTCGGCGCTCAGCAGTTGCCGTCGCCGTGCTTCAGCGTATCGGCGACCGAGTGCGCGACCGCATCGAGCCGCGCGGCGTCGGCCGCGATGATGTCGTTGTCCGGCGCGTGTTCGCCGCGCGCGGTCAGCGACGCGACGCAGCGCCGATACGTCTCCTCGAGCGAATCGAAGTTCGACACGGCCATCCCGAGGTTGCGCATCCGGCCGTCGTGCACGCCGTACACGAGCGCGTGCACAGTCAGCGACTGGCCGCGCGCCCATGCGTCGTTGACGATCGTCGTGCGGCAGACGTTGACGACTTGCTCGATCGCGTTCAGCTCGATCAGGCGGCGATAGCGCGCTTCGCCGACCGGCCATTCGTCGAGCAGCGCCGCGTGGCGCTCGCGCACGTCCTGCACGTGGTGCAGCCAGTTGTCGGCGAGGCCGACGCGGCGGTTGTGCAGCGCCGCGTTCACGCCGGAGCAGCCGTAGTGGCCGACCACCATGATGTGCTTCACGCGCAGGATGTCGACCGCGAACTGGATCACCGACAGGCAGTTCAGGTCGGTGTGGACGACGACGTTCGCGATGTTGCGGTGGACGAACACTTCGCCCGGCGGCAGGCCGATGATCTGGTTCGCCGGCACGCGCGAGTCGGAACAGCCGATCCACAGGTATTCCGGCGCCTGCTGATCGGCGAGGCGCGCGAAGAACTGCGGATCGTCGGCGAGTTGGCGCTTGACCCAGGCGTCGTTGTTGTCGAACAGGTGGGAGAGCGGGTGATCTTGGGTATTCATCGTGGTGGTGTCCGTCATCGTGAATCGTTCGATATCGGGTTCGGGTGAAACACATCAGGCCGCACGCTGCGCGCCGCGCGCCGGCGCACGCTCGTCCGTCGCGCGAAAGCGCTCCGGATAGCGTACGCAGAAGCGCAGCGACGCATCGTACGGAAAGAAATCGGGCAGTTCGCCCTGCAGCAGCTTGTCCTTGCTCGCCTGCCACAGCGCCGGATCGAAGAAATCCGCGTGATGCTTGAGGAACGCGGCGCGCACGCGCGGATCGCCGAGCAGGAACGGACCGTAAGTCTCGGGAAAGATGTCGTGCGGGCCGACGGTATACCACGGTTCGCCGGACAGCTCGTCTTCCTCGTTGCGCGGCGGCGGCACGCGGCGCACGTTGCAGTCGGTCAGATACTCGATCTCGTCGTAGTCGTAGAACACGACGCGGCCGTGGCGCGTGACGCCGAAATTCTTGTACAGCATGTCGCCGGGGAAGATGTTGGCCTTCATCAACTCCTTCACCGCGTTGCCGTATTCCTTCACGCCGTGCTCGACTTCCGCGTCGGTGCCGTTCTGCAGATAGAGGTTCAGCGGCGTCATCCGGCGCTCGATGTAGAGATGCTTGATCACGAGATTGTCGCCCTCGTACTCGAGCAGCGACGGGACTTCCTTCTCGAGTTCGCGCACCAGCGCGTGATCGAGCCGCGCGAGCGGCAGCGCGACGCTCGAATATTCGAGCGTGTCGGCCATGCGTCCGAGCCGGTCGTGGCGCTTCACGAGCAGATACTTCTCCATGATCTGCCGGCGCGTCGTTTCCTTCGGCGGCGGGAAGTGATCCTTGATGATCTTGAACACGTACGGGAACGACGGCAGCGTGAACACGAGCATCACGAGGCCCTTGATCCCCGGCGCGACGATGAAGCGGTCGCTCGAATGCGACAGGTGATGCAGCAGGTCGCGGTAGAACAGGTTCTTGCCCTGCTTCTGCAGCCCGACCGACGTGTAGATCTCGGCCTTCGGCTTGCCGGGCATGATCGTGCAGAGGAAATCGACGTACGCGGACGGCACGTCCATGTCGACGAGGAAGTACGAGTGCGAGAAGCTGAAGATGATCTGCAGCAGGTCGCGGCGCAGCAGCACGGTGTCGAGCGCGAGCAGGCCGGGCCTCACGTGGCGGATCGGCACCGCGAACGGCAGCACGCGATCGGCGTTGATGATGCGGCCGACGATGTACGCGCTCTTGTTGCGGAAGAACAGCGACGACAGCACGTGGATCTGGAAATTCGGCGCTTCGTCGAAACGGCCGAATTCGTCGTGGATCGCCTGCATCACGCACGCGATATCGCGCGCGAGATCCTCGAACGGCGGCTCGAGCTGGAAGTTCGTGACGATCCGCTCGAGCGTGACCGCGAGGCCGTCGGTGCCCGGATAGTACGCGCGATACGTCGGCTTCGCGGCCGGCTCGTCGTTCTCGAGGTATTCGGTCGAGATCGCGGGGCGCACGAAGATGAAGTCGTTGTTGAAATACGACCGGTGCAGGATCTTGCAGCACACCGAATTGAAGAAGGTTTCCGCGCACTCGGGCTGGCGGTGCGAGGTCAGCAGGCCGATGTAATGGAGCTTGATCTGCTGCCAGACTTCGTCGTCGATGCTCTCCGCGTCGTATTCGTCCTGCAGCACCTCGACGCACTCCTGCACGCGCTCGTCGTACGAGGTGATCCGCTCGCGCGCGAGCCGCTGCAGCCCATGCCAGTCGGCGCGCTCGAACAGCGCCTTCGCTTCGACGGCCGCTTCGCGGAAGATCCGGTAGTGGCGGTCGAAGTACTCGAGCATCGACTGTGCGACGTCGAAGCCGATCTGCGACGACAGCAGTTTGGGGAAGTGATTCATTGCGTGCAGGCTCGCTCAAAAGGGGCGGGGGACTGTTCGCTCCAGGCGCCATTTTAGCGCCCAAGTCGCCGTTTCCATGAGATCCGGCGCGGCACGCCGGCGTGCGCGAATCGGCATGTTGGCGGCCGTTCGGCGCCGTTCGGGGCATCTTCGCGCAATGATGCCGCTACTGAGCCGATTCCGGCACGAACTTTTTTCGTGCGTCGGCGCGGCGCCGGCGACGGCTTTTGCGCCGCAGCGATAGAATCGACGCAACGCCCGCGGCGGCTTGCCCGTCCGCGCTTCGCACCGACATAACGACGAGACGCCCCACCGATGAACGCACTGGAACACCAACTCGACTATCCGTTCGCCGACACGCTGCCCGCCGCGGGCGACACGTTCGAGGTCGCGCCCGGCGTGCGCTGGCTGCGCATGCCGCTGCCGTTTTCGCTCGATCACATCAACCTGTGGCTGCTGCGCGACGAGATCGACGGGCAGGCCGGCTGGACCGTGGTCGACTGCGGGATCGCATCGGACGCGATCCGCACGCACTGGGAACAGATCTTCGATGCGCACCTCGACGGCCTGCCGGTGCTGCGCGTGATCGTCACGCACTGCCATCCCGATCACTTCGGTCTCGCGAACTGGCTCTGCGAAGGCGGCGACAAGCGGCGCTGGAACGTGCGGCTATGGATGACGCTCGGCGAATACATGTTCGGCTGCCTGATGGCGGCCGGCAACGGATCGAACGCAGGCGGCGCGGCTGCGGCCGACCATTTCGCGCGCCACGGGCTGACGGACGCCGCGTCGCTCGACAAGCTGCGCAATCGCCGCGGCTATTACTCGGACCTCGTGCCGGCCGTGCCGCCGCGCTACCGGCGCCTGCGCGACGGCGACGCCGTGACGATCGGCACGCGCACGTGGCGCGTCGTGACGGGCTACGGCCATTCGCCTGAACATTGCGCGCTGCACAGCGAAGCGGACGGCGTGCTGATCTCCGGCGACATGGTGCTGCCGCGGATCTCGACGAACGTGTCGGTGTTCGATCTGGAGCCGGAAGCGAACCCGCTCGCGCTCTATCTGCAGTCGCTCGGCCGCTACGAGACGATGGCGCCCGACACGCTCGTGCTGCCGTCGCACGGCAAGCCGTTTCGCGGCGTGCGCACGCGCATCGCGCAGCTGCGCGCGCATCACGACGCGCGGCTCGACGAAGTGCGCGTCGCGTGCGCGGAACAGCCGATGAGCGCGGCCGACATCGTGCCGATCATGTTCCGCCGCCGCGAGCTCGACATCCATCAGATGACGTTCGCGCTCGGCGAAGCGATCGCCCACCTGAACCTGCTGTGGCTGGCCGGCGAACTCGTACGCGAGCAGGGCGACGACGGCGTGCTGCGGTTCCGCATCGCGCGCTGAGCGAGCGCGCTTCGCGGGTCACGCGTGCACGGGCTGCGTCGCGCTGCAGCGGCGAGTGCCGCTGCCCGCGCGCGCCGCGGCGTTACTGCACCGCGACCGTCGCGAAGTTCTGCCGTCCGAACGGACTCACGCGATAGCCGCTGACGTTCGCGCGCGTGAGGGCGGCGGCGGTCGGATAGCCGAGCGGAATCCACAGCGCCTGATCGTGGATGATCTTCTGCGCGGATTCGTACAGCTTGGCGCGCTTGCCCTGATCGGCCGTCGCCTTGCCGTCGGCGATCAGTTTGTCGAGCTGCGCATCGCAGAAGCGCGCGAAGTTGATGCCCGACTTCACCGCGTTGCAGCTGAACAGCGGCGTCAGATAGTTGTCCGGATCGCCGTTGTCGCCGGCCCAGCCCATGAACAGCATGTCATGCTGGCCGAGCTTCGCCTGCTTGATCAGTTCGCCCCATTCGATCACCTTCACGTCGGCCTTCACGCCGATCTTCGCGAGGTCGGCCTGCAGCAGCTCCGCGCCCGCCTTCGGATTCGGATTCAGCACGCTGCCGGTCGGACGCGTCCAGATCGTCGTCGAGAAGCCGTTCGCGAAGCCGGCCTGCGCGAGCAGCTGCTTCGCCTTCGCGGGATCGTACGGATACGGCGCGACGTCCTTCGCGTAGCTCCACGTGTTCGGCGGATACGGGTTGTTGGCGGCCGTCGCGGTGTTGTCGAACACGACCTTCAGGTAGGTCGCGCGATCGAACGCGAGGTTCAGCGCTTCGCGCACCTTCGCGTTGTCGAGCGGCTTCTTCTGCGTGTTCAGCGCAACGAACGCCGTCATGAACGCGGGCGTCTGCACGACCTTCAGCGCGCTTTCGCCCTTCGCGGCGAGCACGTCCTGCGGCTTCGGCGACAGCGCGATCTGGCATTCGCCGGCCTTCAACTTCTGCAGGCGAACCGACGGATCGGGCGTGATCGCGTAGATCAGCCGGTCGACCTTCGGCTTCGCGCCCCAGTACGACGGATTCACGTCGTAGCGGATCAGCGCGTCTTTCGTGTAGCTCTTCAGCACGAACGGGCCGGTGCCGATCGGCTTCGCGTTCAGGTCGACCTGCTTGCCGGCCTTCAGCAGCTGGTCCGCGTATTCGGCCGAGTAGATCGACGCGAAGCCCATCGTCAGGATCGGCACGAAGGTCGCGTTCGGTTCGTTCAGCACGAACTTCACCGTGAGATCGTCGACCTTCGAGACCGACTTCACGAGCTTCGCGAGCCCCATCGACTGCGCGTGCGGGAAGCCGCTCGCGCCGGCGACCTTGTGCCACGGATTCGCGTCGTCGAGCATCCGGCTGAACGTGAACACGACGTCGTCGGCGTTGAGCGGGCGGCTCGGCTTGAAGTAGTCGGTCGTCTGGAACGCGACGTTCGGACGCAGATGGAACGTGTACGTGAGGCCGTCCGCGCTCGCTTCCCACTTGTCGGCGAGCGCCGGCGCGACCTTCTTCGCGGCTTCGTCGTAGGACACGAGCGTGTTGAAGATCACGTCGGCCGACGCATTGGTCGTGACGAGCGAGTTGTACTGGACGACGTCGAAGCCGTCCGGGCTCGACTCGGTGCAGACGGTGAGCGGCTTGGCCGCGACGAGGCCGGGGGCGGCGAGTGCGGCGGCGACGGCGGCCGCGGCGAACAGCTTGACCTGCATGGAATCTCCCTCGTGACTTGTGCGTTCTGCGGATGACGAATGGCCGGCGCGCGATAACGGCGGCGGGCCGGCGCGGCTGCCGGATAGCATACCGTCAAAGCGCGCGCGGCGTGAAAAAAGGCGACCGAACGCGGCGAATTGGCGAGAATACGGCTGCGTTGACGACGGAACGGCTGCCAGGGCGGCGAAAGAGCAGTGGGCAGCGGTGCGAACAGCGGAGCGAGTAGCGGTGGCGCAGGGCCGTTGCGAACAGCGGAAAAGCGATCACACGGCAGTGTGCGGCCAGATGCGATTCGGCAGGAGGAAGGCGAGCGTGAGCGGCCGACACCGCCGTTGCGCGCCCGCGTTCGACGCGCGTTGGCCGAAGGCGCGCACGCCGAGCGGCGCGAACTCAGTGCGCGCCGGCTCTCGGCTTGCGCGGCGCCTTTTCGAACAGACGGTCGTACAGCCAGCGCGGCAGCACGTGCAGCACCTTCGCGACGATGCCCATCTGCCACGGAATCACGCGGAACGCGTGCTTGCGCGCGATCGCGCGGGCCGCCTGGGCGGCGAACCGGTCGGCGTCCATCAGGAACGGCATCGGATACGGGTTGTGCGTCGTCATCGGCGTGCGGATGTAGCCGGGCGCGATCGTCACGACCGCGACGCCGGCCGGGCGCAGTTCGACGCGCAGTGCCTCGAGATACTTGATCGCCGCCGATTTCGACGCGCTGTACGCGCCGGAGCCCGGCAGCCCGCGCACGCCGGCAACGCTCGCGACGCCGACCAGCGTGCCGTGGCGCGCGGCCGTCATCGGGCCGACGAACGGCTCGAACGTCGCGACCATCCCGTAGTAGTTGATGTCCATCACGTCGCGGAACGCGGCGAGATCGCCCTGGCCCGTCACCGCGCCCTGGCTGATGCCGGCGTTCGCGATCACGACGTCCGGGCAGCCGTGCGCGGCGATGAACGACGCGGCCGCGGCGGCGAGCGCGTCGGCATCGCGCACGTCGGCGCGGTAGACGGAAACGGAGAGTGTCGGAAAGCGTCGCGCGAATGCATCGAGTACGTCGGTGCGTCGCGCGACGAGGGCGAGGACGGCGCCCTGGCGGGCGTATTCCTCGGCCATCGCGAGGCCGAGGCCGCTCGACGCGCCGGTGATGAAGACCTTCAGCGGAGTAGTCATGCCGGCGCGCGGGCGGGGATCAGAGCTTCTTGTCCTGAACCTGCTTCACGAGGAAGTCGAGCACCTGCGCGGTACCCGGAATGCTGTTCGTGTAGGCGGGGCCCGTCTTGTACTTGCCCTGGACGACGATCGTCGGCACGCCGTCGATCGCGTAGTTCTTCAGCAGCTCGGCCGATTGCTTGACCTGGCCTTGGACGCTGAACGAGTTGTACGCATCCATGAACTGCTTCTTGTCGACGCCTTGCGTCGCGAGGAAGTCGGCCTGTGCCTGCGGCGTCAGCAGATAGTTCTTCTGCTTGTGGATCGCGTTGAAGATCGCCGGCGTGACCTTCTCGGCGATGCCGAGCGCGGACACCGCGTAATAGAGCCGCGAGTGCGGGACGAAATCGTCGCGGAACGCGACCGGAACGCGCTTGAACTCGATGTTGCCGCCTTGCTTCTTCACCCACGCTTCGATCGTCGGCTCGAACTCGTAGCAGTGCGGGCAGCCGTACCAGAAGAACTCGATCACTTCGACCTTGCCGGCCGGCGCGGACACCGGCTGCGGCGACTTCATCACCTCGAAGTCCTTGCCGGCGACGGGCGCCGCCGGCGACGCCTGCGCGAAGCCGGCCGCGAGGCCCAGGGACAGAAGAAGCGTGCTAAGCAGTTTTTTCATGTTGTGTACGTCGAATCGGTTGTTCGGGTTACGAAACGTAACGGGTTCTGCGTGGGCGCGGCCGGATGCTTACTGCTTCGTGAAACGGATCACTGCCGTGTCGACACCAGCGTCGGACAGGCGCTGACGGGCCGAGTTCATATCCTCGAACTTCGAGAACGGGCCGACACGCACGCGGAAATACGTGACGCCGCTGACGTCGCGCTTCGACACCTTCGATTCGAAGCCCTGGAAGCCGAGACGCGCGCGCTGCTGCTCGGCGTCGCTTTCGGTCTTGTAAGCGCCGACCTGCAGGAAGTAGCCGGTGTTCGCGTCGTTCGCGGTCGGCGGCTTCGCCGCAGCGGTGGTCGACGAGGTCGACGAGGTCGGCGACGTCGGCTTCGCCGTGTTCGCTGCCTGCTGTTGTTGCTGTTGCTTCTGCGCGGCGGCCTGCTGCTGCGCCTGCTTTTGTGCGGCGAAACGTCCGAGGTCGTCGTCGGCCGCGGGCGGCTGCGGCTTCTTCGGCGGCGGATTGTCGGCGGTCTTCGGCGGGACCGCGACACCGTTGTTCGACCCGTTGTTCGACGCCGTCGTACCGCTCGAACCGGTGCTGCCGGTGTTGCCCGACGGCGGCACTTCGACGATCTGCGGCTCGGGCAGCAGCCCGCCTTGCGTCTGGTTCGCGGCCTGACCCGGCGCGGTGTTCGGCGGCGCCGGCTGCGCGGCTTGCGGGACCGGCTGGCCCGGCGTCTTGCCTTGCAGCGCGCGGTTCGGATCGAACGGCTGCGCCTGGCTCGCGCCGTTGTCGGCGGGCGGCGGCGCGACCTTCGACACGAACGGCGACGGCGAACGCGTGATATAGAGCGCCACCACCACGGCGATCGCGAGGCCGACGATCAGGCCCAGCACGATGCCCAGAAATGTTCCTCCGGCTTGTTTCGATTGCTTCGACGTGCGGCGTGGTTGTGCCATTGCTTGAGTCACCTGCAAAAAGAATCGTGAAAAGGTCGCGGCACGTACACCTGCGCACGCGTGCCTGCCGGAGGCACGCATGCGGCGCGTGCGCGCCGCGGGCGCTGCCGCGGCCGTTCGCCGGCCGCGGCGGGCCGCTTACATCTTCTCGGGCGCGGACACGCCGAGCATCGCCAGCCCGTTCTCGAGCACCTGCCGCGTGGCCGCGAGCAGCGCGGCGCGCGCGTTGCGCGGCGCTTCGTCGTCGACCAGCACGCGCTCCGCATTGTAGAACGAGTGGAATTCGCCAGCGAGATCGCGCAGGTAGAACGCGACCGCGTGCGGCGCGAGTTCGTTCGCCGCGTGCGTGAGCATGTCCGGATACTCGGCGAGCTTCTGCATCAGCGACGCGGCCTGCGGGCTCGTGAGCTGCGACAGGTCCGCCTGCGGCAGTTGCGCGAGTTCGCCGTTGTAGCGCGACTTCCACTCGTTGAGCACCGAGCAGATCCGCGCATGCGCGTACTGCACGTAGTAGACCGGGTTTTCGTCGTTCTGTTTCAGCGCGAGATCGATGTCGAACACGAACTCGGTATCGGCCTTGCGCGAGATCAGGAAGAAGCGCACCGCGTCGCGGCCGCGCGTGATGGTCGCTTCGTCGATCAGGTCGGGCGCCGCTTCCTGGCCCGGCGCCGCGCCGCCCGACCATTCGATCAGGTCGCGCACCGTCACGTAGCTGCCCGC
Organism: Burkholderia sp. BC1; assembly: GCF_052683555.1. Taxonomy (NCBI): domain Bacteria; kingdom Pseudomonadati; phylum Pseudomonadota; class Betaproteobacteria; order Burkholderiales; family Burkholderiaceae; genus Burkholderia; species Burkholderia sp. BC1. The sequence continues at coordinate 150,536 of NZ_JBQYLP010000005.1, read as the reverse complement.
GCGCTTCGAGATCTTCACTTCCTGGCCGTCGCGCATCACGGTGACCATCTTGTGCAGCACGTAGTCGGGGTAGCCCTTCGGGATGCCGATGTGCAGCCCCTGCAGGCCCGCGCGCACGCGCGCGATCGTGCCGTGGTGGTCGGAGCCCTGGATGTTGATGACCTTCGTGAAGCCGCGTTCCCACTTCGTCACGTGATACGCGACGTCCGGCACGAAGTACGTATACGTGCCGTCCGACTTGCGCATCACGCGGTCCTTGTCGTCGCCTTCGTCGGTCGTGCGCAGCCACAGCGCGCCGTCCTGCTCGTAGGTCATGCCGGCCTTGATCAGTGCGTCGACCGTCTTCTCGACGCGGCCCTCGCTGTACAGCGACGATTCGAGGTAGTACTGGTCGAACTTCACGCCGAACGCCTGCAGATCCATGTCCTGCTCGCGACGCAGATATGCGACCGCGAACTTGCGGATCGCGTCGAGATCGTCGACGTCGCCGGCGCCCTTCACGGGCTCGCCGTCCTTCGCGGCGACCGTCTCGCCGTTCATGTAGTCGCGCGCGATGTCGGCGATGTATTCGCCGTTGTAGGCGGCTTCCGGCCAGCCGGCGTCGCCGGGCTTCAGCCCGAGCGCGCGCGCCTGCGTCGAGATAGCGAGGTTGCCGATCTGCACGCCCGCGTCGTTGTAGTAGAACTCGCGGTGCACCGCATAGCCCTGGCTCGCGATCACGTTCGCGAGCGCGTCGCCGAGCGCCGCCTGACGGCCGTGGCCGACGTGCAGCGGGCCGGTCGGGTTCGCCGACACGAATTCGAGCAGCACGCGCTTGCCCTTTTCGCGATCGGACGTGCCGAACGCGCGGCCCTGCGCGAGCACCGCGCCGATCACGGCCTGCTTGGCCGCGGCGCTGAGCCGCAGGTTGATGAAGCCGGGACCGGCGATCTCGGCGCTCTCGACGAGGCCTTGCGCGCCCGGCTGCGCGGTCAGCGCCGCGACGATCTTTTCGGCGAGCTGGCGCGGATTCGTGCCGAGCGGCTTCGCGAGCTGCATCGCGACGTTGCATGCGACGTCGCCGTGCGCGGCAACCTTCGGTCGTTCGAGCGTGATCGCGGGGGCGACGAACGCGACGCCGGCGTTTGCCGCGTCGGCGCCTTTCAGCGCGTGTGCGACCTGCTGAACGCTATCCGCGAGCAGGGCTTCGAGGGTCTGTTTTTGTGCTGGCAGCATGCTGATAGGAGGCTTCGTTGGTGGCGGACGGCCGGGCCGGCCCGCCGGCGCGCCGCAGCGGCGCGCGTTTCAGGGATCGCAGAATTTTAACAGGTGCTAATATGCCGCTCAGGCGCCCCGCGTCCGCGAGGCCGGACGCCGGTCTGCCGGCGTTCCGCAACGCGCGCCCCGCAGGCACAACAAGATGAAAAGGGAATTGTCATGATTACGTTCAAGAGCAAGGCGGCACAGGATCTCGACGTGCTGAAGGATTTCGCCGTGTACGTGCTGGGCCTCGTCGGCAAGCAACTCGGCGAACGCGGCGTGATTACGCACGACGAACTCGATCACGCGATCGCGAAGCTGGAAGACGCGGTCGCGCAGGCGAAGCAGGAGCGCGCCGAGCACGCCGGCCATTTCCATGAAGACGACGCCGACCACGCGCACCACGAAGTGCCGCCGAGCCTCGCGCAGCGCGTCGCGCCGTTCCTCGCGATGCTGCGCGAAGCGAAGGCCGCTCAGGCCGACGTGCACTGGGGCTTCTGAGCGCCACGGCGACCGCCGCCGGCACGAGCCGCAACGAAGCAAAAAGCCCGCGTTCGCGCGGGCTTTTTTTGTCTGACGAAACGGCCGCGGCGCGCGGCCGCGCTCAGAGTTGCGGCGCGAGCGCGCGGCGCGCGTCGTCGAGCGACAGCGCCATCCGGCGCGCGTAGTCCTCGAGCTGATCCTGACCGATTTTCCCGACCGAGAAGTAGCGGCTGTCCGGATGCGCGAGATAGAAACCCGACACGCTCGCGGCCGGCAGCATCGCCAGCGAATCGGTGACGCTCATGCCGATCTCGTCCGCGTGCAGCGCGGCGAACATGTCGCGTTTGACGAGGTGGTCGGGGCATGCCGGATAGCCGGGCGCCGGGCGGATGCCCGTGTACTTTTCGGCGATCAGCGCGTCGTTGTCGAGCGTCTCGTCGCTCGCATAGCCCCACAGCTCGCGGCGCACGCGCGCGTGCATCGCTTCGGCGAACGCTTCCGCGAAGCGGTCCGCGAGCGCCTTCAGCATGATCGCGCTGTAGTCGTCGTGATCGGCTTCGAACTGCTTTTCCTTCACATCGACGCCGAGGCCGGCCGTCACCGCGAACATCCCGATGTAGTCGGCGACGCCCGATGCCTTCGGCGCGATGAAGTCGGCGAGCGAGCGGTTCGGCCGCATCACGCCGTCGACGACGGGACGCACGCTCTGCTGACGCAGGTTGCGCCACGTGAGCAGCACGTCGGTGCGCGATTCGTCGGTGTAGATCTCGATGTCGTCGTCGTTGACGCTATTCGCCGGCAGCAGCGCGATCACGCCGTTCGCGGTCAGCCAGCGGCCCTGGATCAGCCGCGCGAGCATCGACTTCGCGTCGGAGAACACGCGGCGCGCCGATTCGCCGACGATCTCGTCGTTCAGGATCGCCGGGTACGGGCCCGCGAGATCCCAGGTCTGGAAGAACGGACCCCAGTCGATGAAGTTCGCGAGTTCGTTCAGGTCGTAGTTCCTGAATACGCGGCGGCCGATGAATTTCGGCTTCACCGGCGTGTAGTTCGCCCAGTCGATCTTCGTCTTGTTCGCGCGCGCCTCGGCGAGCGTCACCATCGGCTGCGCCTTGCGGTTCGCGTGCTGATCGCGGATCCGCTCGTAGTCGGCCTTCAGTTCGTCGAGGTACTTCGTCGCACCTTCGTCGGACAGCAGGCTCGATGCGACCGACACCGAGCGCGACGCATCGGGCACGTAGACGACCGGGCCTTCGTAGTTCGGCGCGATCTTCACGGCCGTGTGCACGCGCGACGTCGTCGCGCCGCCGATCAGCAGCGGAATCTTCTTCACGCGGAAATAGTCGTCGCGCTGCATTTCGGACGCGACGTAGGCCATTTCCTCGAGGCTCGGCGTGATCAGGCCGGACAGCCCGATGATGTCCGCGCCTTCGACCTTCGCCTTCGCGAGGATCTCGTTGCACGGCACCATCACGCCCATGTTGACGACCTCGAAGTTGTTGCACTGGAGCACGACCGACACGATGTTCTTGCCGATGTCGTGCACGTCGCCCTTGACGGTCGCGATCACGATCTTGCCCTTCGCGCGCACGTCGCCGCCTGCTTCCGCGAGCAGCCGCTTTTCTTCCTCGATGAACGGGATCAGGTGAGCGACCGCCTGCTTCATCACGCGCGCGGACTTCACGACCTGCGGCAGGAACATCTTGCCCTGGCCGAACAGGTCGCCGACGATGTTCATGCCGTCCATCAGCGGCCCTTCGATCACGTTGATCGGGCGGCCGCCGGCCGCGGCGATCTTCACGCGCGCTTCCTCGGTATCCTCGACGATGAAGTTCGTGATGCCGTGCACGAGCGCGTGCGCAAGCCGCTTCTCGACCGGCTGGTTGCGCCACTCGAGGTTCTCTTCCTTCTTCGCGGCGCCGGTCTTGAACTTGTCGGCGATCTCGAGCAGCCGGTCGGTGGAGTCGGGGCGGCGGTTCAGGATCACGTCCTCGACGCGCTCGCGCAGCTCCGGATCGAGATCCGCATACACGCCGAGCTGGCCCGCGTTGACGATCCCCATGTCCATCCCGGCCTGAATCGCGTGGTAGAGGAACACCGTGTGGATCGCCTCGCGCACCGGATCGTTGCCGCGGAACGAGAACGACACGTTCGACACGCCGCCGCTCACCTTCGCGTACGGCAGGTTCTGCTTGATCCAGCGCGTCGCTTCGATGAAGTCGACCGCGTAGTTGTTGTGCTCCTCGATGCCGGTCGCGACCGCGAAGATGTTCGGATCGAAGATGATGTCCTCGGGCGGAAAGCCGCAGCGGTTCACGAGCACGTCGTAGGAACGCCGGCAGATTTCGGTCTTGCGCGCGAACGTGTCGGCCTGGCCCTGCTCGTCGAATGCCATCACGACGGCCGCCGCGCCGTAGCGGCGGATCAGCTTCGCGTGATGGACGAACGCGTCCTCGCCTTCCTTCAGCGAGATCGAGTTCACGATCGCCTTGCCCTGCACGCACTTGAGACCGGCCTCGATCACGTCCCACTTCGACGAGTCGATCATGATCGGCACGCGCGCGATGTCCGGCTCCGATGCGATCAGGTTCAGGAAGCGCACCATCGCCGCCTTCGAATCGAGCATCGCCTCGTCCATGTTGACGTCGATCACCTGCGCGCCGTTTTCGACCTGCTGGCGCGCGACCGCGAGCGCCTCGTCGAACTGGCCGTTGAGGATCATCCGGGCGAACGCCTTCGAGCCGGTGACGTTGGTGCGTTCGCCGACGTTGATGAAGAGCGTTCCGGACGTGACGTTGAACGGCTCGAGGCCGGCAAGGCGCATCGTGTGATCGGTCATGGCGGTGCGAATTCGTGTAATGAGGGGCGTGCTTCGGGCAGTCGGATCAGGCGGCTTCGCTGTACTGGCTCGGCCAGCGGCGCGGCTTCACGTCGGCGAGCGCCTTCGCGATCTCGGCGATGTGCTCGGGCGTCGTGCCGCAGCAGCCGCCGGCGAGGTTCACGAGGCCGGCCTGCGCGAACTCGCGCAGCAGCCCCGACGTGACGTCGGGCGTCTCGTCGAAGCCGGTTTCGGCCATCGGGTTCGGCAGGCCCGCATTCGGATAGCACGAGACGAACGTGTCGCAGAGCTTCGCGAGCTCGGCGATGTACGGGCGCATCAGCGCCGCGCCGAGTGCGCAGTTCAGGCCGAACGTGAGCGGCTTCGCGTGGCGCAGCGAATTCCAGAACGCCTCGACCGTCTGGCCTGACAGGATGCGGCCCGACGCGTCGGTCACGGTGCCCGAGATCATGATCGGCAGACGCTCGCCGGTGTCCTCGAACAGCTGGTCGAGCGCGAACAGCGCGGCCTTCGCGTTCAGCGTGTCGAAGATCGTCTCGACGAGGAACAGATCGACGCCGCCGTCGAGCAGCGCCTTCGCCTGCATGTAGTACGCGTCGCGCAGCTCGTCGAACGTCACGTTGCGCGCGCCCGGATCGTTGACGTCGGGCGAGATGCTCGCCGTCTTCGGCGTCGGGCCGATCGCGCCGGCGACGAAGCGCGGCTTGTCCGGCGTCGCGTACTGCGCGGCCGACGCACGCGCGAGCTTCGCCGATTCGACGTTCATCTCGACGACGAGGTCTTCCATCCCGTAGTCGGCCTGCGCGACCGTCGTCGCGCCGAACGTATTGGTTTCGACGATGTCGGCGCCCGCCGCGAAGTACTGGTCGTGGATCTCGCGGATCACCTGCGGCTGCGTGATCGACAGCAGCTCGTTGTTGCCCTTCACGTCGCGCGGGAAATCCTTGAAGCGCTCGCCGCGATACGCGGCTTCGTCGAGCTTGTAGCGCTGGATCATCGTGCCCATCGCGCCGTCGAGGATCAGGATCCGCGATTTCAGCAGCGCGGGCAGTTCGGCGCCGCGCGTGTAGGACGCGTCGAGCGGGGCGGCGGAAGCGGCGGTAGGAGTCGCGGACATGGCGAAAGAGCGGCGAAGACGGGAAACCGACATTGTAGCCGGTGCGCCGCGCGCCCGCCCGGCCTCGCGCGGCGCGGCGGGCGGTGCGTGGGCGCTGGGCGTATGGTGCGTGGTGCGTGGTGCGTGGCGTGGCGTGGCGCCCGACCGGCGCGGCTCACGAGGCGGGGCGGGCCGAAACCGCGCGGTCACGCGTTCGACGGCGGCGTGCGACGCGCGATGTGTTGCCCGCGCAACCGATGCGCCGGGCGGCCATCAAACGAAAAGCCCCGGCCCGGCGAACCGGGCAGGGGCATGATCGGAGTGCTCGCACGCCGCGCGATGCGCGGCAAATGGCCCGGTCGCGCAACGCGCCGGGCCGTGGGTCGTCAGTGGAGGACGACGGGCATCATCATCAGGCTGTCGAACTGTCCGAGGAATTCGTCGACTTCATCGAGCGTCGGCTCTTCCTCGATCAGCTGCTTCACGTGCTCGCGGAACCGCTCGGCCAGTTCGCCGTCGATGAAAATCTCGCGCTGCGCGTTCTTGTCGACGATTTCGTATCCACCGGCATTCATCAGATGGTGGCCGGCCTGCGGCGCAAATTCGACGACGCAGTAGTTGGGGCTGTTGTAGATCATTTGCATGGCGGCACTCCTCTTCGCAGTGGCATCTGGCCTTGTTGTCCCCTACGTGGGGCAGCCTTCGCCGGTTTCAAGGGGCTTGTGCTGCACACCCCGTTCCCGTGTTGCGGGGTGTCTCGGTTAGAAACCGATACTTATCAAACGTTTCCTATTGTCGGCCGGTGCACTGAAATAGTTGTTAAAGAATGTCATCGGCCATTTCACGACGATCTTTAATCGGTCGAAATTGCCGATTTCGCGTCGTTTTAGGGCGTGCCGGGTGCCGACGCGACCGGCTCGGCCGGCGCGGGCGGCGGTTGCGCGGGCACCGTTGCAGACGCGACAGGCGTCGATGCGTCGGCCGTCGCCGGCTCCGGCGGCGTCGCGGCCGCAGGCGCGTTCATTGCGGCGGCCGATGCCGCGGCGGCCGGTGCCGCGTCGGCGGGCTTGTCGGGCGGTGCGAGCGGGCCGTGCCACAGCAGTTCGATCTGCGCGCCGTTCGGCTCGGTCTGCACGAGCCGCACCGGCAACCAGCCGACCGACGGCGCGAGCCACATGTCGATGCGCCGCGTGTCGCCGTCGCGGCGCGGCAGCCGCATGAAATGTCGCGCCTGCACGACGCCGGCCTGCGTCTGCACCGATTCGTCGCCGATCACGGCGATCGGCCAGTTCTCGCCGCTGTTGTTGTCGATCACGAAGAACTGCTGCGTGACGCCCGGCTTGTACGCGGACGGATTGCCGCGCACGAGGCTCGACAGCTGGATCAGCATGCTGAAGCGGTCCTGCACGCCGTCGGGCAGCGGCGCGTTGTTCGGCGTGCGCGTGAATACGACCTGATGCTGCTCGCGATTGAAGACCGCGATGTCCTCGGGCCGTCGGCCGCGCTTTTCGACGTAGCGGTCGGGCGCGAGGCCGAAGGCGTCGATGCGGCCCTCGCTGCGATAGTCGAACGGCCCGATGAACGGCACGGGCATCGACACCGACAGATCGTACGTGCGTCCGTCGGTGCGCCAGTGGATCGTACCGATCATGTTTTGCATCCCGTTGTAGAACGTGTCGTATTGCAGGTCGCCGGACGGCGGCACCGCAAACTTCACGCCGTGCGACGCGGGGCCGGGCGTGGCCGCGCTGCTTGCGCCCGCGGGAGCCGATGCGGGCTGCGCCGACGATGCGCCGGGTACGCCGCTCGCGGCCGAAGCGGCGGCCGGCGGGGCGCCGTGCGCGTCGGTCTGCGTCGACGTCAAGACCTGCTCCTGCGCCGCTGCGGGTGCCGGCTTGGGCGCGGCCGGCTCAGGCGCGGCTTGCGTAGGCGCCGCGTGCGCAGGCGGCTGCGGCGCGGGCGCGCGCTCGATCGGCTGCGTTTTCAGCAATTCGACCTGGACCGGCACGTCGGCCGGCGGCGTCGGCGTGAACGACTCGCGGTTGCGCGCGAGCCACAGCGCGGCGAGCGCGTGCAGCACGAGCGCGACGACGAGCGCGACGCCCACGCGCCGCCAGCGGCGGAGCGAAGCGGGACGAGGACGGGTGTCGGCGTGCGGCATCGGCAGTCAGAACGGGGTTGGGGCGCGCGACGCGCGCGTCATCGCATGTCGGACCGTCGGATGCGCCGCGCGTTCGCGGCGCGTCGCGCGCATCAGGCGTCGCGCGCGACCGGACTATAGCCGAGTTCGTACGACAGCTTGCGCGCGCATGCGCGCAGCGCGGTGTCGATCTCGCCGCCCCACGCGATGTCGAACGTGCCTTCGTGGCCGAGTGCGACGATCCCGAGCGCGAGTTCGCCGACCGCATCGAACACCGGCATGCAGAACGCGTGAATGGTCGGCAGCAGCATGCCTTCGACGCGTGCGGCCTCGTGCGCGCGCACGTCCGCGAGCATCGCTTCGACCTCGTCGAGCGTGCGCGGCCCGCCGTGATGCGGCGAGCGCCGCGTGTCGGCGAGTTCGCGCTCGAGCATCGCGGCGGTCTTGCTGCGCGGCAGATACGCAGCGAACAGCAGGCCCGTCGCGGAGCCGAGCAGCGGCATCACGTCGCCGAGCTTCAGCGACGCCTTGGCCGGATGGCTCGATTCCATCCAGTGCACGATCGTCGGCCCCTGATTGCCCCATACGGCGATGCCGACCGTCTGGTCGAGCCGATCGCGGAATTCGGTCAGCGCGATACGCGCGAGCTTCACGCCGTCGACGCGCGCGAGCCGCGCGAGCCCCATCTGCAGCGCGAAGCCGCCGAGCTCGTAGCGGCCCGACACAGGGTCCTGCGACACGACGCCGAGCCGCAGGAAGCTCACGAGATAGCGGTGCGCCTTCGCAGGGCTCATGCCCGCGCGCTGCGCGAGATCGCGCAGCATCATCGCGCGCGGCTCGCTCGTCAGCACGTCGAGCAGCCGGAAGCCGACCTCGATCGACTGGATGCCGGAACGCACCTTCTCGCCGTGCTCGCCGGCTGCGGTGTCGTCGGTGTCGGAATCGGCGAGATCGTCGTCGGGAAGCGGGCTGGCGGACATGGAAGCAGGGCGCGGAAACGCGGCAAGGATCGGGACGGAAGCGGCGCGCGATAGGCTCCCGCGCCGCGCGGATTCACCATCGTAAAATAGATTCCCTCCATCGTCACTACAACGGCAGATTCCCCTTATGAAACTTGCTTCGCTGAAGGACGGCACGCGCGACGGCCAGCTGATCGTCGTGTCGCGCGACCTGCACACCGCGGCGATCGCCGACACGATCGCGCCGACGCTGCAGCGCGTCCTCGACGACTGGGCGTTCTACGCGCCGCAGCTGCGCGAGCTGTACGACGCGCTGAATCACGGCCGCGCGCGCCGCGCGTTTCCGTTCGATCCCGCTCACTGCATGGCGCCGCTGCCGCGCGCGTTCCAGTGGGCGGACGGCTCCGCGTACGTGAACCACGTCGAGCTCGTGCGTCGCGCGCGCGGCGCCGAGATGCCGCCCGAGTTCTGGACCGACCCGCTGATGTACCAGGGCGGCAGCGACGATTTCCTCGGTGCGCGCGACGACATCGTGTGTCCGTCCGAAGCGTGGGGCATCGATTTCGAAGCGGAAGTCGCGGTGATCACGGGCGACGTGCCGATGAGCGCCTCGCCGGACGAGGCGTTGAAGGCCGTGCGGCTCGTCACGCTCGTGAACGACGTGTCGCTGCGCAACCTGATTCCGGCCGAGCTCGCGAAGGGATTCGGCTTCTTCCAGAGCAAGCCCGCGACCGCGTTCGCGCCGGTCGCGGTGACGCCGGACGAACTCGGCGACGCGTGGAGCGACGGCCGCGTGCACCGGCCGATGATCGTCCACTGGAACGGCAAGAAGGTCGGCCAGCCCGACGCGGGCACCGACATGGTGTTTCATTTCGGCCAGCTGATCGCGCACGCGGCGAAGACGCGCAATCTGCGTGCGGGCTCGATCGTCGGCTCCGGCACCGTATCGAACAAGGACGCGAAGCGCGGCTACTGCTGCATCGCCGAGAAGCGCTGCCTCGAGACGATCGAGCACGGCGCGCCGCAGACGGAATTCATGCGCTACGGCGACACCGTGCGCATCGAGATGTTCGATCCGGCCGGCAAGTCGATCTTCGGTGCGATCGAGCAATCGGTCGCGCCGCCCGACGGCGTCGCGTGACGCATGCCGTTTCCGGCGACGCACGGTCGCCGGGCCGGCCCGCGCCGGGTTTCGCCCGATGTTTGCACGCGCGGGCTTGGCTACACTCGATTCCACAGCCTCGACCCAGGAGCAGCGCATGGCCGATCTCGCCGCGTACGGCGGTTATCAAGCATTGAAGGTGACGCGCCGCGAACACGGCGTGCTCGACATCGTGATGAGCGGCGAGGGCGCGAATCGCAGCGGCCTCGCGACCGCGAACGCGCAGATGCATCGCGAGCTCGCGGACATCTGGCGCGACGTCGATCGCGATCCCGACACGCGCGTCGCCGTGATTCGCGGCGAAGGCAAGGGCTTCTCGGCGGGCGGCGATCTCGCGCTCGTCGAAGCGATGGCCAACGACTACGACGTGCGCGCCCGCGTGTGGCGCGAAGCGCGCGACCTCGTCTACAACGTGATCAACTGCAGCAAGCCGATCGTGTCCGCGATGCACGGCCCGGCGGTCGGCGCGGGGCTCGTCGCGGGCCTGCTCGCCGACATCTCGATCGCCGCGAAGGATGCGCGGATCATCGACGGCCATACGCGGCTCGGCGTCGCGGCCGGCGATCACGCGGCGATCGTCTGGCCGCTGCTGTGCGGGATGGCGAAGGCGAAGTACTACCTGATGCTCTGCGAGCCCGTGAGCGGCGAAGAGGCGGAGCGCATCGGCCTCGTGTCGCTCGCGGTCGAGCCGGCCGATCTGTTGCCGAAGGCCTACGAAGTGGCCGAGCGGCTCGCGAACGGGTCGCAGTCGGCGATCCGCTGGACGAAGTACGCGCTCAACAACTGGCTGCGCACGGCCGGGCCGACCTTCGATACGTCGCTCGCGCTGGAATTCATGGGCTTTTCGGGGCCCGACGTGCAGGAGGGCCTTCGTTCGCTGCGCGAGCGGCGCCCGCCCGCGTTTCCCGGCGACGCGCCGTTCTGACGCGCGCTATGATCGAAACACGCGATCGCGCTCGGATGCCGGCCGCGTGCTCCCCAGTCCAATCAGGATGCCCGTATGACGACCGATGCCCCCGGCTCCAACCCCTTCGCCGGCTTTGCCGGCTTCAAGCCCGCCGACATGCTCGAGCGCATGTGGGACATGATGCGGATGTCGCCGTTCGGCGCGATGGCGCCGTTTCCGGGTGCCGCGTCCGGGCTGCCGCCGTCGCTGTCGAGCATGTCCGACATGATGGCGCCGCTCACGAACGTCGAGGAGCTCGACAAGCGGATCACCGATCTGCGCGCGGTCGAGCAATGGCTGAAGCTGAACCTCGGGATGCTGCAGTCCGCGATCCAGGCGCTCGAAGTGCAGCGCGCGACGCTCGCGACGCTGCGGGCGTTCGGTGCGTTCGCGCAGAGTTCGATGTCGGCGGCCGAGGATGCGGCCGTCGCGGCCGCCAAGGCCGCGACCGCACCGCTCGGCGAGACCGCGCAGCCGAAGCCGCAGGCGGGCGACGCGTCGGCCGGCGCCGAGGCGCCGCCGGAGCGCGACGCCGCGCAGCAGCCGAATCAGTCGTTCGATCCGGCCGGCTGGTGGAACCTGCTGCAGGCGCAGTTCAATCAACTCGCGAGCCTCGCGATGGCGCAGCCCGGAATGGCGCCCGGTGCGGCGTCGCCCGATGGCGCGGCCGCCGCGGAAGGCGCCGAGGAGCCGGGCGACGCACCGGAGTCCACACCCGAGCCCGCGCCCGCGGCCGCGCCGCGCAAGCCGGCGGCGAAGCGCGCGAAGCCGGCCGGCTCGGCTGCGGCGCGCGCGGCAGCCGCTTCGTCGCCCGAAACGCGTCCGCCGAAACGCGCGACGTGATGCGCGACTAGCAGGCCGATCATGCGACTCGCGCTCGTTCTGATGGGAGGCGGCGCGCGCGCCGCGTATCAGGTCGGCGTGCTGAAGGCACTGGCCGAGATCGCGCGCGAGGCCGATCCGCATCGGCATACGCTGCCGTTCGCGGTCGTGTGCGGATCGTCGGCCGGCGCGATCAACGCGACGTCGATCGCGAGTCACGCGGACGACTTTTCGCACGGCGTGCGGCGATTGCTCGAGTTCTGGGAGCATCTGCGCGCCGACTACGTGTATCGCACCGACTGGCTCGGCATCGCGGCGGCCGGCGCACGCTGGCTCGCGACGATGACGTTCGGCTGGGCCGCGCACCGCTCGCCGCGCGGGCTGCTCGACAACACGCCGCTCGCGCATCTGCTGCAGCGCGAGCTCAGCTTCCACCGGATCGAGCAGATGCTCGAAGCGCGCCTGCTGCACGCGCTCGCGGTGACGGCGCTCAGCTATTCGAGCGGCCGCCACCTGACCTTCTACCAGGCGGCCGAGCCGATCCAGGCATGGCGGCGCGCGCAGCGCACCGCACGGCTCGTCGATCTGTCGGCATCGCACCTGCTCGCCTCGTCGGCGATTCCGTTCGTGTTCCCCGCCGTGCCGCTCGTGCTCGACGGCCAGATCGAATACTTCGGCGACGGCTCGATCCGGCAGATCGCACCGCTGTCTCCTGCGATCCATTTCGGCGCGCAGCGCATCGTCGTCGTCGGCGCTGCCGATCCGCGCCCGGAAATCCCCGCCGCGAACGGTGCGGGCCGCGTGCGCGGCTATCCGACGCTCGCGCAAATCGGCCAGCAGGTGCTCGCGAGCGTGTTCCTCGACTCGATCGGCTCGGACATCGAACGGATCGAGCACATCAACCGGATGATCGAGCACCTGCCGCATCAGGTCGAAGTCGACAGCGGCTGGCGGCACGTCGACGTGCTCGCGATCGCGCCGTCCGAGCGCATCGAGCTGATCGCCGCGAAGCACCTGAAGCAGATGCCGGCGACGATGCGCGGGCTGCTCGGCGCGATCGGCGGCAGCCAGCCGGCCGGTGCGTCGTTCGCGAGCTATCTGCTGTTCGAGGAGCCGTTCACGCGCGAGCTGATCGAGCTCGGCTACCGCGACGGGCGCGCGCAGCGCGACACGCTTGCGGCGTGGATCGCCGCGGCGGATGGCGGCGGAATGGGGAACGGCGGCATGGCGGGCGGTGCGGTGGCGGGCGGCGGCTCGGTAGTCGGCGGCTCCGCGGTCGGCGGCTCGACGGTCGGCGGCTCGGTGGTCGGCAGCTCGGCGGTCCGCGGCGATGCGCCCTCCGGCGTGCCCGCCGCCGCAACACGCGACACCAGCGCGACGGCGCCCGACGCCCGCGTCGGCGACGATCGTGCGGCCGGCGAAATGCGGGTCTGACACGTCACGGTTGCGGATTCGCGACGCGCCACCGCGACCGATCGCCGCACCTGCGCGCCGCTCGACGCGGTGCCCCGCGCGTCGCGGAACGGTCATGCGTGCGTGCTATCATGGCCGCCGCCGAATACACCATATCGAGCAGCCCGCCGCGCCGGCAGCCGTACGGGGAGCCCGTTCGGGCGACCGGAACGGGCGCGGGTTCGCCAGCGAGCCGGCCAGCGCCGGCCCCCCAATTCAGGCACGCGCGGCCGGTTCCGTTCGAGCGGAGCGTGGCGGCGGCGTGTACCACGGCGGCACGCGGCCGCCCGGCTGCCGGACGCGCAAGCAGCGTCCGGGAGGCCGGTTTCCCGCGTAAAATTTGAGTCTTGGCTGCACAAGGCGCGCATGCGCCCGCGCGGCATCAGTCACGTTGAAAGAAGTCGCATTGCGCAGAACAGGGGTGGGACCATCATGAACACCATGCTTTATCCGGAACTTTACCGATCGCTCGAAGCTGTCCGCTGGGACATGGAGAAAGACATTCCTTGGGACAAGTTTGACGCCTCGCTGCTCACCGACGAGCAGGCGAAGACGATCAAGATGAACGCGATCACCGAGTGGTCGGCGCTGCCGGCGACGGAAATGTTCCTGCGCGACAACCAGCACGACAGCGATTTTTCCGCGTTCATGAGCGTGTGGTTCTTCGAGGAACAAAAGCATTCGCTCGTGCTGATGGAATACCTGCGCCGCTTCAAGCCGGAGCTCGTGCCGACCGAGGAAGAACTGCACGCGGTGCGCTTCGAGTTCGACCCGGCGCCGCCGCTCGAGACGCTGATGCTGCACTTCTGCGGCGAAATCCGCCTGAACCACTGGTATCGCTGCGCGGCCGACTGGCACACCGAACCCGTGATCAAGCACATCTACGAGACGATCTCGCGCGACGAAGCGCGTCACGGCGGCGCGTATCTGCGCTACATGAAGAAGGCGCTGAACAACTGCGGCGACGTCGCGCGCGCGGCGTTCGCGAAGATCGGCGTGCTGATGGCGTCGGCGCGCCGCACCGAGAAGCCGCTGCACCCGACGAACCTGCACGTGAACCAGGCGCTGTTCCCGCGCGACACCGTGCAGTCGCGTCTGCCCGATCCGGAATGGCTCGAGCGCTGGCTCGACGAGCAGATCCGCTTCGACGGCGAGTGGGAGAAGAAGGTCGTCGACCGCATCCTGCACAACCTGTCGATCCTGTTCGAGCGCACGTTCGCGACCGCGCAGGAACTGAACCGTTACCGCAAGGAAGTCACGAACCGTCTGCAGTCGGAAAGCGGTTCGTCGTCCGCGCAACCGGCCTGACGGCCGTCGCGGCGCGGCAGCGGGCGCATCCGCTCGGCCCGCGCGGCGCCCGCGATCCGAAGCCCGTCCGGCCTGCCCGACGGGCTTTTTCTCTGGCATCGCGCGGGCCGCTCCCGTCTGCCGCGCGCAGGACGTCCCGCTCGATCCGTTCCATCCCATCCGCCCGACTTTCATCATGCCCGCTTCCTTCGAACGCAAGCTGATCACCCGCGACGCACTCGTCGCGCTGCGCGCATCGCTGCCGTCGCCCGTCGTCTTCACGAACGGCGTGTTCGACATCCTGCATCGCGGCCACGTCACCTATCTCGCCGATGCGAAGGCGCTCGGCGCGTGCCTGATCGTCGGCGTGAACAGCGACGCGTCGGTGCGCATGCTCGGCAAGGGCGACGACCGCCCGATCAACCGCGAAGACGACCGGATGGCGCTGCTCGCGGCGCTGGAAAGCGTCGACTGGGTCGTGAAGTTCGAGGAAAAGACGCCGGTGTCGCTGATCGAAGCGGTTCATCCGGACATCCTCGTGAAGGGCGGCGACTACGACATGGACGCGCTGCCCGAATCGGCGCTCGTGCGCGGCTGGGGCGGCCGCGCGCTCGCGATTCCGTTCGAGCACGATCGCTCGACGACCGCGCTGTTGAAGAAGGTGCGCGCGCAACAGTGACGCCCGCGCGCTAGCGCGGCGACGACGCGGCCAGCGGCTCCGTCGCCACGGCCGGCGGCGCGATCGGCCCGCCGACGACCGGTTGATCGGTCGCTTGCGCAAGCGGTGTCGCGCGCAGCGCATCGGCGCGTACCTGGCGCGCGACTACGCCCGGTTCGCGCGCGCCGGCGGCCGGCCGCGGCCCGACCATCTCGGTCGCGAGCGCGAACGCGATCAGGTTGGCGAGAAAGAGAACAGCGATCAGCCAGCGCAGCATCGTCGAAACTCCCTGTCGTCATTCAGTTGAAGCGGCCCCGTGCGGCCGGTTTTCGTCCGCGTCGCGGCTGCGGCACGCGTACGCGGCCCGTCAGTCCTGCGCGCTCGCTTCGGCGGCAATCAGTGCGAGGCCGGACAGGATCAGCGCGTCGTGCCGCGTATGCGGCAGCGTCAGCGCGCGCGCGATCTCGTCGGCCGCGCCGCCCGCCAGCACGAGCCGCACCGGTGCCTGCCAGGCCGCCGCGAGATCGCGCCACGCGCGCTCGATCAGCCCCGCCTGCGCGTAGAGGCAGCCGGCCGACAGCGAGCGCGGCGTGTCGACCTGGAACGGCTGCGCCTGTGCATCGGCGAGCAGGCCGCTCGCGATGTCGGTCGTCAGCGTCGGCAACTGCGCGGTATGCGTGCCGAGCGCGCGCATCATCAGCGCCCAGCCCGGCGCGATCAGTCCGCCGGTGAAACGGCCGTCCGCGCGCAGCGCCTCGAGCGTCGTCGCGGTGCCGAACGTCGCGATCAGCAGATGTTCGTCCGGAAACGCGGCGCGTGCGCCGATCAAGCCGGCCCAGCGATCGCTGCCGAGCTGTTCCGGCGTCGTGTAGCCGTTCGTCACGCCGCATTGCGCGGACTGCGACCGGATCGTCGTGCGCGGCAGCCCCGGCCAGCGGGCATCGAGCAGCGCGTCGAGCCGCGCGCCGACATCGGCGCCCGCCACGTTCGAGATCCATGCGCCGCGCGGACGCGGCAGGTCGGCCCAGTCGGGATCGGCGCCGCCGTCGCGCGTATGGCCGAACGCGCCGGTGCGCACCAGCGTGCGCTGCGCATCGGCGAGCGCCCATTTGATGCGGCTGTTGCCGGCATCGATCAGCAGATGCGGTTCGCTCATTGCGCTTCGCGCAGCGACACGTCGCCCGCCGCGATCGCCTGAATGCCGTTCGGCGTGTCGAGCAGCAGCTGGCCGGCCGCATCGATGCCGGTCGCGATGCCGCGCGCGCGTTCGACGCCCTGTTCGAGCAGCACGACTTCGCGGCCCGCGTATGCGTGCAGCGCATGCCAGCGCGGCAGGAACGGCGCGAGCCCGTCGGTCGCGAACTGCGCGAGTGCGGGCGTGAGCGCGTTCAGCGACGCGGCGAGCGTATCGGTGAGGTTTGCGCTTGCGCACGCCATCGACAGGGCGGCCGGCGGCAGTCCGCTCGCCAATGCGGCTTCGCGCGCGCGCAGTGCGTCGACCTGCGCGGCGACGGCTTCCGCGCCGCGCACGTTGATGCCGAAGCCGATCACGACGGCGGTGGCGTCGGCGGTGGTCCACACGGTTTCGATCAGGATCCCGGCGAGCTTGCCGACGATGCGCGACGTGCCGCCGTCGTCGGCGGCCGTCAGCAGCAGGTCGTTCGGCCATTTGAGCGCGACGCGCGAGCGTGCGTCGAGCGGCAGCGTCGCGAGACCTTCCGCGAGCGCGACGCCGATCGCGATGCTGAGGCCGCCGAGCGCCTCGACGGGGCGCGGGACGATGCAGCCGACCGAACACAGCAGCGCATTGCCCGGTTGCGCGAACCACGGCCGGCCTTGGCGGCCGCGGCCGGCCGTCTGCTCGAACGCGACGCGCACGAGCGGCGCGGGCAGTGCGTGCGCGGTGCGCGGCAGCGTCTTCAGGCGGGCGGCGAGGTCGGCGTTGGTCGAGCCGGTCGCGGCGACGATGTCGAGCGGCCACGCGCGCGGCGCGGCGTCCAGGTGCGCGTCGAGCCGGCTGCGCGCGATGTGTGCGCCGTCGGTGTCGGGCGTGTCGGGGGAGGTGGGGGTGTTCATGGCGCTTATTGTAGCGACCAGCGGCGGATTGCCGGCGGGAGCCGACTGCGCATCCGCTTCGCCTTCTCGAGAGCCGGCATCGCCGTTCGTCGTGATTTCGGCGAAAGGCGATCATGGAATCGGGCTCGCTTTCATTTGCGGGACCAGCGGAGGATCGACCGATCGCGCGACACGCATTCGAATCAGCGCAGTCGGCGTTGCGGCGCGATCGGCGCGCGGCGCGGCGCCAATCGACTCGCCCGATGCGCCGCGCGCCTTGTCACAGCGCCGCCGCGCTAACCGCTTACGGCCCCACTACCGGATGCTTCAACGCATGCGCGGTCTCGATCCACTGCGCATGGAACGCGTCCGCATCGGGCCGCAGCCCCAGTTCGCCGTTGCGATAGGCCATCGCGAGCGTCTGCACGGCCTCCGGCAGCTCGTGCTCGGCCGCGCGCCGATAGAGCGCGAGCGCGCGCGCTTCGTCGCGCGGCACGCCGCTGCCGTCGCGATAGGCGTTCGCGAGCATGAAATCCGCGGCCGGGATTTCCGCTTGCGACGCGATTTCGAACCAGCGCGCGGCCTGCACGGGATCGGCCGCCGTGCCGTAGCCGCTGCGATAGATCAGGCCGAGGTAGTACGCGGCGGCCGCGTCGCCGTGCTCGGCCGCGGCGCCGAGCAGCGCGCGGGCGCGTGCATAGTCCTTCGGCATGTCGCCGCTGCCGAGCAGCAGCGCCTTGCCGAGCGCCAACTGCGCGCGCCGCGCGGCCGGTGCGTTATCGGCGCCTTGCGCCTGCGCGGCCGTTTCCAGCCAGCCGCGCCCTTCGTCGCGCAGCCCCGCTTCGCGCGCGTCGACGAGCGCGATGCCGAGTGCCGCCTGCGCGGCGCCCGAACCCGCGCGGGCGAGATCGCGCAAACGCGCGAGCGCATGCGGCTCGGCGGCCTGCGCGACCATCGCCTGCCATTCGTCGAGTTGCGCGGCGCTCGGCGTGAGGGCGGTCGTGCCGCGCCAGCCGGCGGCCGCGACCGCGATGGCGACGGTTGCTGCGGCCGCCGCGAGCAGCGCGGCGGGCGGCAGCTTCACGCGCAGCAGGCGCCGTGCCGCGGGGGCGAAGCCGGATTCGGCCGGCCGCATCGTCCGGATCGGTTGCATCGCGTGCCTCATTGCGTCAGGTCGATCTCGTAGGTCGCCAGGTTCTTGCCGGAGCCGTCGTCGGCCGCAACCTGCGTGATGCCGGTCAGGCCGGCCGCGGTGGCGTCCGCGACGCGGTTCGGCGCCGATGCGAACCGCACGTGCGCGACCGAGCTCGCGAGCTTCGTGAAGCGCCAACTGCGATGCGAGCCGTCGGTCGCGCGCGCGATCGTGCCGCGCTGCTTGATGTACGCGATCAGCACGTCGCGGTTCGCGTCCGGCGACGCAAAGATCGTCTTGCTGCCGTCGAGACCCGGAAAGTTGCCGCCGCCGCTCGCGCGGTAGTTGTTCGTCGCGACGATGAACTCGGCGTTCGGATCGATCGGTGCGCCCTTGTACGTCAGGTTCCGGATCCGGCTGCCGACCGGCTGCGTGACGTCGATCTCGTACTTGAGGTCCGTCGACGTGAACATGTCGAAGTTGTAGCCGGGGAAGCTGCTGACGAGCGGCTGCACGGTCGCCTGGGTGGGATCGATCGTGTTGAAGCGCTTCGCGGCCGTCTCGAGCCAGTTCTTCACGTCGGCGCCGTTTACCTTCACCGCGTACACCGTATTCGGATAGAGGTAGAGGTCGGCCGCGTTGTTGATCGCGAGCGCGCCCGGCGCGACGTCGGTGTAGTCGCTGCCGCCGCCGAAGCCGCTCTTGAACGGCGCGCTGACCGACAATACCGGCAGCGCCGCGTATTGCGGCAGGTTCGCCTGCACGTAGCGCGCGACGTAGTCGGCCTGCGCGTCGTTGACGATCTGGATCGCGCCCGGATCGCCGACGTCCGCGAAATACGTGTTCATCCGGTAGTCGGTCGAGCCGATCGGCGTCTTCACGTAGTCGATGGTCGCCTGATGTTCGGCTGCGATCGCGGCCGATACCGACGGATCGGCGGCGACGTAGCTCTTGTCCGCGTTCTGGATCGGGCGTGCCTCGACGGTCGTCTGCGACTTGTCGACGGTCCACGTCTTGCCGTCGAACTTCAGGCCGAGCTTGATCACGCCGAGGTGCTTGCCCCAGTAGTTCGCCATCACGGTCGGCACGCCGTTGACGGTGCCCTTCACCTTGTCGACGCCGGGCAGGTTGAACTGCGGCACGGTGCTCGTTGCGTCGGGGAACACCTGGTGCGAGTGGCCGATCAGCATCGCGTCGATGCCGGGCACGGTCGACAGCCACCAGCTGCCGTTTTCCATCGTCGGCGAATAGGCGGAATTGTCGAGGCCGCCGTGCGAGATTGCGACGATCAGCTCGGCGCCCTTCGCGCGCATCTCGGGGATGTACTTCTGCGCGGCTTCCTTCAGCCCCGTTGTGTAGACCTTGCCGTCGAGCCAGCGCTTGTCCCAGTTCATGATCGCGGGCGGCGTGAAGCCGATGATGCCGACCTTCACCGGCGCGTTGACGGTCTTGCCGTCGGGCGTGGTCGCCGTCAGCGTGCGCGTGAGGATCGTGTACGGCGCGAACAGCGGCTCGCCGGTCTTCGCGCTGATCACGTTCGCGAGCACCTGCGGGAAGTTCGGCCCCGCGCACTTCTTCTGCTGTGCGGGGGCAGGCAGCCCGTCGACGTCGAACGTGCTGCCGGTCACCTGCGACAGATACGGCAGCCCGTAGTTGAATTCGTGATTGCCGATCCCGCCGCCGTCGAATTTGGCCGCGTTCATCACCTTGTAGATCGCGAGCGTCTGATCGCAGCCGATCGGCTTCACGAGCGCCTGATAGTCGGACAGCGCGGTACCCTGAATCGTGTCGCCGTTGTCGAGCAGCAGCGTGTTCGGATACTGCGCACGCGCCTGCGCGATCAGCGTCGACACGCGCTCGAAGCCGAGCGAGTTGTCGGCGGCGAGCTTGAAGTAGTCGTACGACAGCACGTTGGTGTGCAGGTCGGTCGTCTCGAGCACGGCCAGCGTCGCGGTCGTGCCGGCCGGCGCCTGCGCCGGCTGCTGCGACGCGGGCGGCGACGTGACGTCGTCGCCGCCGCATGCGGCGAGGGTGAACGCGACGCTCGCGAGCGCGGCGGCGGCCGGCACGCGACGGCGGGGAAGCGCGGGGAATCGCATCGAATGTCCTGTTGGGTGTTTTATCGTGACGAGGTGCGCAACGAGATGGCGGCGCGGGCGCCGACGGCCTGAGGTGCGGCGCGTGAGAGTATCGAAAGCGAACGTGACGGCAGAATGAAAGGCGCCGTCGAATCGGCGCTCGAATCGGTGCCGCCGGTCCCTGCGCCGTGTCGGAACGCATTGCGCCGCGATGCGGCGGCCCCGGCCCGGCATCCCGCCCGCGCCGACGCCGGCAATCCGGGCGCGCGTCGGCGCGCGGAAATCCTCACGTCGCGGCGCCGGACGGTTCGCTACAATGGCCGCTGTCATTCATTTGCAAACAAACCGCCCTTGGACTTCGAGACCCCTCCCGGCCTGTCGGTCGACGCCGGCGGCCAGGGCCAGACCGTGCGCCTGACCGGCCAGTGGACCGCGCTCGCCCTCGCCCGCAATCGCGGTGCGGTGGTGCGCCGCGCCGAGAGCGTCGCCACAGGCAGCGTGAGCGAATGGGACTTGTCCGGCATCGGGCGGCTCGACCACGTCGGCGGCCAGGCGCTGTGGCGCGTATGGGGCCGCAAGCTGCCGCCGGGCATCGCGCTCACGGCCACGCAGCGCACGATCTTCGAGCGCATCGAACGGCTCGACAGTCAGCGCGAGGCGCCCGAGCGCATCGTGCGCGTCGGGCCCGTCACGCGGCTCGGGCTGATGCTGTTCGCGTTCGCCGAGCATCTGCACGGCGGCATCGCGATGTTCGGCCGTGTGATCCTCGACGCGCTGTCGGTGCTGCGCCGCCCGCAGACGATGCCGTGGAAGGAAACGTCGGCGAACATCTACAGCGCGGGCGCGCAGGCGCTGCCGATCACGGCGCTTGTCGCGTTCCTGATCGGCATCGTGCTCAGCTATCTGTCCGCGCAGCAGTTGCAGATGTTCGGCGCGAACCGCTACATCGTGAACATCCTCGGCCTCGCGGTGATTCGCGAGCTCGGCCCGGTGCTGTCGGCGATTCTCGTCGCGGGCCGCTCGGGCTCGGCGATCACCGCGCAGATCGGCGTGATGCGCGTGACCGAGGAGCTCGACGCGATGCGCGTGATGGGCATTCCGCACGGGCTGCGGCTGATCCTGCCGCGCGTGCTCGCGCTCGGTGTCGCGATGCCGCTGCTCGTGATGTGGACCAACATCGTCGCGCTGACGGGCGGCGCGCTTGCCGCGAAGATGGTGCTCGGCATCGACGTGAACTACTTCGTGCGCTCGCTGCCGGGCGTCGTGCCGATCGCGAACCTGTATATCGGTCTCGGCAAGGGCGTCGTGTTCGGCATGCTGATCGCGCTCGTCGCGTGCCATTTCGGCTTCCGGATCAAGGCGAACTCGCAGAGCCTCGGCGAAGGCACGACGACCTCCGTGGTCACGTCGATCACGGTCGTGATCCTCGCGGACGCGGTGTTCGCGATCCTGTTCCAGAACGTGGGGCTCGGATGAGCGCATCGAACGAACCGGCTTCGCCTTCCGCCGTGGCCGACGCGCACGGCGATCGCGTGATCGAGGTGCGCAACCTGACCAAGCGCTACGGGCGCAACATCGTTCACCAGAGGCTCGACTTCGACGTGCGGCGCGGCGAGATCGTGTCGATCGTCGGCGGCTCGGGCTCCGGCAAGACGACGCTCGTGCGGCAGATCCTCGGCCTCGAGCGGCCGACGTCGGGCACGATCAAGGTGTTCGGCCAGGACACGTCGACGATCGACGCGGCGAGCGCGCGGCTGATGCGCACGCGTTCCGGCATGCTGTTCCAGCACGGCGCGCTGTTCTCGTCGATGACGGTGTTCGACAACGTCGCGCAGCCGCTGCGCGAGCTCGGCCGCGTACCGCCGGACTTGCTGCACGACATCGTGATGCTCAAGCTCGAGATGGTCGGGCTGCCGTGCAAGCACGCATCGAAGATGCCGGCGGCGCTGTCGGGCGGGATGGTCAAGCGCGTCGGCATCGCGCGCGCGATCGCGCTCGAGCCCGAGCTGCTGTTTCTCGACGAGCCGACGGCGGGCCTCGATCCGCAGGCGTCCGACGAATTCGTCGAGCTGATCGCGACGCTGCACCGCACGCTCGGGCTGACCGTCGTGATGGTCACGCACGATCTCGACACGATGGTCGCGCTGTCGACGCGCGTCGCGGTGCTGGCCGATCGCAAGGTGCTGGTCGCCGCGCCGGTCGAGGAGGCCGCCAACGTCGATCATCCGTTCATCCACGAATATTTCCTGGGGCTGCGCGGACGCCGCGCGCTGCAGGCCTTGCCGCCCGAGCGGCGCGCGAAGCTGCCGAAGGCGGCCCTCGAACCGGCGCTGTCGAGCGTCGAGCTGTAACGGAACCCGCAAGGAACCCGCGAATGGAAAACAAATCACATGCGTTCTGGGCCGGCCTGTTCACGATCCTGCTGACGCTCACGATCGTGGGGGCCGTGTTCTGGTTCAACGTCGACCGTACGGTACGCGTGCCGTACGACCTGATCGCGCGCACCAACGTGACGGGGCTGTTCCCGGACGCCGCCGTGCGCTTTCGCGGCCTCGACGTCGGCAAGGTGCAGTCGATCGGCTTCGACCGCTCGCATCCGGGGCAGATCCGGATCCGGATTCTCGTCGATCACGACGCGCCGATCACGCAGTCGACGTACGGCAGCCTCGGTTTTCAGGGCGTGACCGGCATCGCGTTCGTGCAGCTCGAGGACACGGGCCGCGATTTGTCGCCGCTGCCGTCGTCGCCGAAGGCGATCGCGCAGATTCCGATGCGCCCGAGCCTGTTCGACCAGCTTCAGTCGCGCGGCGACGTGCTGCTGCGGCAGCTCGAGCTCGCCGCGAAGAGCGTGAACGAGCTGATGTCGCCGGAGATGCGCGAGCAGCTGCGCGCGACCGCCGAAAGCCTGCAGCACGCGGCCGACGGCGTGACGACGCTGTCGAAGCAGCTCGGCCCGGCCGTGACCGCGCTGCCCGAGACGATGACCGAGGTGAACCGCACGATGGCGTCGGCGAACCGGCTGCTGCAGCCGAACGGGCCGCTCGTCGCGAACCTGAACAAGGCCGGCACGGCCGCCGAGCAGGTCGGTACCGCGCTGAACGACCTGAACGCGCGCGTGCAGTACGACACGCTGCCGCGCTTCAATGCGCTCGCGGGCAGCGTCGGCGATGCGTCGCGGCAATTCAAGGACGTCGCCGGTGAACTCGGCCGCAATCCGAGCAGTCTGCTGTTCGGTTCGCCCGGCCCCGCACCGGGCCCCGGCGAATCGGGCTTCGTGTGGCCCGGCGCGACCGCCGGCCATTGACGCGCGGCCGTGCCGCGCTTTGCAACCGACCATTCGATTGATGCAGGAATACGCCATGTCCCGACTCCTTGATCGCGCGCTGCGCCCGGCCGCGACCGCGCTCGCGGTGCTGACGCTCGTGCTCGCCGCCGGCTGCGCGGCCGACCGCGCGGCGCTGTCGAACATCCGCTACGACCTCGGGCCGGCCACGCCGGTCGGCTCGGTCGGCAGCGGTCCCGCGCTGAAGGTGCTCGACGTGTCGGCGCCCGAAGCGTTCGACTCCGACAAGTTCGTCTATCGCCTTGCCTACGCGGATGCGCAGCGCATGGCCGTCTATCGCGACAGCCGCTGGATCGCGCCGCCCGCGCAACTGCTCACGCAGCGGCTGCGCGGCGCGCTGTCCGCGCGCGGCGCGGTGCTCGAGGGCTCGGACGGCGTGCGTGCGCCGACGCTGAAGGTCGACCTGAGCGAGTTCGAGCAGGTGTTCGACGGACAGTCGCAGAGCCACGGCGCCGTCACCGCGCGCGCGACGCTGATGCAGGACGGCAAGGTGCTCGGCCAGCGCACGTTCGTCGCGCGCGCGCCGTCGAGCACGCCCGATGCGGCGGGCGGCGCGCGTGCGCTCGCCGCGGCGAGCGACGAACTCGTGTCGCAGATCGCCGCATGGGTCGGCGTGCAGGCCTACGCAGGCACGCCATGACGTGCGACGCGCGGCGGCGATGAACGCGCCCGGCACGCATCGCGCGTCGTCGCTCGCGCGGCAGGCGTTTGCCGCGTATGCGGCGCTCGTCGTCTACGCGTCGCTGTATCCGTTCGAAGGCTGGGTGTCGTTCGGCATCGGTCCGTTCGACTATCTGTTCGCGCCGATGCAGCGCTATGTGACCGCCTTCGACGTGGTCACCAACGTGCTCGGCTACATGCCGTTCGGCGCACTCGCGGTGCTCGCGCTGCATCCGCGGCATCGCGGCATCGTCGCGACGCTGATCGCGGGCGTGCTCGGCGTGCTGCTGTCGGGCGCGATGGAAGCGCTGCAAACCTATCTGCCGACGCGTGTCGCGTCGAATCTCGATCTCGGCGCCAATGCGCTCGGCGCGCTGCTCGGCGCGGCGCTCGTCGCGCCGGCCACGGGCGCGCTGCTCGACCGCGGCGCGTTGCGGCGGCTGCGCACCGCGTGGTTCGAGGCCGACGGCGCGACGCCGCTGCTGCTCGCCGCGGTGTGGCCGTTCGCGATCCTGTTTCCGTCGCCGTTCCTGTTCGGTATCGGCGACTGGCCGGCCGCGCTGTGGGCGCGTGCGGATGCATCGATGCAGGACGCGCTGCTCGCGTGGCTGCCCGCCGCGTGGCACGTCGGCGAATGGCCGGAGCGCGTCGACGGCTGGCTGTCCGATTCCGCGTGGGAGGCCGTGATCGGCGGGCTGATGCTGTTCGCCGCACTCGCCGTCGCATCGCTCGCGATGCGGGCGCAGGCGCCGCGGATCCGGCTGCTGGCTGCCTTCCTCGGCGCGGCGCTCGTGCTGAAGGCGGCCGCGACGTTCATGCAGTCGGCGACGGGGCTCGTCGTCGTCTGGGCGACGCCCGGCGCGCGGCTCGGCATCGAACTCGGCTTCGCGGCGGCGCTCGTCGCGCTGCGCGTGCCGGCGACGTGGCGCGCGGCGCTCGCGGCCGTTGCGCTGCTCGCAGGCATCGCGCTCGTCAACCTGCTGCCCGTCAATCCGTTCTTCGATTTCACGCTGTCCGGCTGGCGGCAGGGGCGCTACGTGCACTTCAACAGCCTCGCGCGCTGGCTCGCGTGGATCTGGCCGTACGCGGCGCTGATCTGGCTCGGCCAGCGCGTCGAGCGAGCGTGGCTGCCGGCCTTCGCGCGCCGGTGACGGGCGGCGGGGCGGGCAGCGGGGCGGGCAGCCTTCGCCGGTGACGGGCGGTGCGCGGGCAGTCGGGCGGACAGCGGTGCAGGCAGCGGCGCGCGCCGCTCGTTATAATCGTCCGCACCGTCCGAGCGCCGCGCAAACGGCGTTCCGCCCACCATCCGTCCGGCATCGCCGGGCCGCTCGTCGTCATCACCATGGATTCCTACTACCAGCACCACGTCTTCTTCTGCCTGAATCAGCGCGAGCCCGGCGCCGACCGCCCGAGCTGCGCGCAATGCGACGCGCAGACGATGCAGGAATACGCGAAAAAGCGCGTGAAGGAACTGGGCCTCGCCGGCGCCGGCAAGGTCCGCATCAACAAGGCCGGCTGCCTCGACCGCTGCGAGGAAGGGCCCGTGATGGTCGTGTATCCGGAAGGCACGTGGTACACGTACGTCGACAAGGCCGACATCGACGAGATCGTCGAATCGCATCTGCGCGACGGCAAGATCGTCGAGCGCCTGAAGATCTGAGCGGGCCGGCGTCATGAACGTACATACGCAGAAATCGCTGATCGCCGGCCCGATCGGGCAGATCGAAATCGCGGTCGACATGCCCGACGCGGTGCGCGAAGGCAGCGCCGCACCGCGCGGGATCGCGCTCGTCGCGCACCCGCATCCGCTGTTCGGCGGCACGATGGACAACAAGGTCGCGCAGACGCTCGCGCGCACGCTCGTGCAGCTCGACTATGTGGTCTACCGGTCGAACTTCCGCGGCGTCGGCGCGACCGAAGGCGTGCACGACAACGGCATCGGCGAGGCCGACGATCTGCTTGCGGTGGTCGCGCACATGCGCGCGCAGCCCGCGTATGCGGATCTGCCGCTCGTGCTCGCGGGCTTTTCGTTCGGCACCTTTGTGCTGTCGCATGTGGCGAAGCGGCTGCGCGACGCGGGCGAGGCGATCGAGCGGATGGTGTTCGTCGGCACGGCCGCGAGCCGCTGGCAAGTGGCCGACGTGCCGGAGAACACGCTCGTCATTCACGGCGAACTCGACGACACGGTGCCGATCGCGTCCGTGTACGACTGGGCGCGCCCGCAGGAGCTGCCGGTGGTCGTGATCCCGGGCGCCGAGCATTTCTTCCATCGCAAGCTGCATGTGCTGAAGCGCATCGTCATCGATGCGTGGCGGTAGACGGTATAGCGGCCTGCATTCGAAAGCGCGCCGTGCTTCGAGCGACATCGTGTCGCGCTCGAAGGCACGGCAGCCGAGCGAAGCGACGTGCCCGAGGCGGCGATTTCGTTCCTTTTTCGATCGCCGCTCCCTCTCTGTCGTGCCGTCCGTCATGCTCTATCTTCCGCTGCCGCGGTCCTGATGGGACAAGCTTCCGGCCGCTCGGATGCGCCTATAAAAACCTGTAAGCGCATTCACGGCGGCTTACTCGCGGGTCGGTCGAGTCGCGCTGCAAACGGCATCTCCGCCGAGTTGTCGCGCAACGCGGCCGCACGATGCCCGCCGACCGCATGCACGACCTTTCATCCTCCGCTTCGCGAAAACGCGTTTCGCGGCCACGTATAATGGCCGCATTTCGCGTCGCCCGCGGCCCGGTCGGGCGCATGCGGCGCTCGTTTCGCTGCCTGTCCGTCCGCTCGCGACGGCCGCGAACCGAACGCGTCCGCACGAGTCCAACCGGCGCGTTTCGCGTCGTCCGAGGTGTCGGGCGAGTGCCCGAAACGCCTGCCGCCTTGCCGTTCAACCGTGCGCGTTTCGCGCCGCACTTTCTGCCATCAGCCTGAATCGATCATGCGTCTGTCTTCCCAAGGCCTCAAGTCCCTCGCTTCTTCCATCGCCTTCGGCACCGCCGCGCGCAACGTCGCGCTCGGCGTGATGCTGCCCGTCGCGCTCGCGTCGACGATCGTCGTCGCCGAGGCGAAGCCGGCCGCCAAGGCCAAGGCCGCGCATGCGGCGCCGGCCGCCGCCGAGCAGTCGACCGGCGCACCGGCGACCTTCATGCCGGGCGCAGTGCCGCCGCCGGGCGTGAACGCGCGCTCGTGGGTGCTCGTCGACGCGACGAGCAACACGGTGCTCGCATCGGGCAATGCGGACGAGCGTGTGGAGCCGGCGTCGCTGACGAAGCTGATGACCGCGTACCTCGTGTTCGAGGCGCTCGACAAGAAGAAGATCTCGATGGAGCAGATCGTCACGCCGAGCGAGGCCGTGCGCCGTGTCGGCCGCGACGAGTCGCGGATGTTCATCGAGGCGAACAAGCCGGTGTCCGTGCACGACCTCGTATACGGGATGATCATCCAGTCGGGCAACGACGCGGCGATCGCGCTGGCCGAACTGGTCGGCGGCAGCGAAGCGCAGTTCGTCACGATGATGAACGACGAGGCGCAGCGCCTCGGCATGAAGGGCACGCACTTCGCCGACGTGAACGGCATGCCCGACCCGAACCACTACACGACGGCCGGCGACCTCGCGAAGCTGTCCGCGCACCTGATCCGCGATTTTCCGCAGTACTACGGCATCTTCTCGGAGAAGGAATTCAAGTACAACAACATCCGCCAGGGCAACCGCAACCGTCTGCTGTGGCTCGATCCGACCGTCGACGGCCTGAAGACCGGCCACACGCAGGCGGCCGGCTTCTGCCTGATCTCGTCGGCGAAGCGGCCGATTCCGGGCGCTTCGGACGCGCAGCGCCGTCTGGTCGCCGTGATGATGGGCGAGCCGAAGGAGAGCGACCGCACGCAGGACAGCATGAAGATGCTGAACTACGGCTATAGCGCGTTCGACGCGGTGCGCCTGTTCAAGGGCGGCCAGGCGATCTCGACGCCGCGCCTCTACAAGGGCAAGGAGAACACCGTGCAGGTCGGCGTCGCGAGCGACCAGTGGGTGACCGTGCCGCGCGGCCTCGGCGACAAGGTCAAGCCGGAAGTCGACGTCAACGCGCCGCTGATCGCGCCGCTCGCGCAAGGGCAGCAGGTCGGCACCGTGAAGGTCGTCGCCGACGGCAAGACGCTGTCCGAATTCCCGGTCGTCGCGCTGCAGGCCGTGCCGGAAGCGGGTATCTTCGGCCGTATCTGGGACTCGATCCTGCTGATGTTCAGCAAGAAGAAGTAACGCGCGGCGGGTCTTTCTTTCGACGACTTCATCCCCATCTGGTATAGCCATGAGCCCAACCGAATTCGAACCGATCGTCTATCTGAGCGTAGCGTCTCAAGAAGAAATGGTGCCGCTGTCGCAAGCGCGCGTGCCGGTGCTCGATCGCGGATTCATCTTCGGCGACGGCGTGTATGAAGTCGTCCCCGTCTATGCGCACGACGGCGCGCACGTGCCGTTCCGGATCGCACAGCATCTGGAGCGGCTCGAGCGCAGCCTGAAGAAGATCGGCATCGACAATCCGCACGATGCGGCCGGCTGGCGCGCGCTGATCGAGCGCGTCGTCGACGCGAATGCGCAGGCGCTCGGCGAGAGCCACGCGCTCGTGTACCTGCAGGTCACGCGCGGCGTCGCGAAGCGCGGCCATGCGTTTCCGGCCAACGCGGTGCCGACCGTATTCGCGATGACGAGCCCGCTGCGGCTGCCGTCCGCGGAGGAGCGCGCGAAGGGTGTGCGCTGCGTGACGGCCGAAGATCGGCGCTGGCTGCATTGCGACATCAAGTCGACGTCGCTGCTCGGCAACGTGCTGATGGCGCAGCATGCGGCCGAGCGCGACGCGTTCGAAACGGTGCAGCTGCGCGACGGCAATCTGACCGAAGGATCGTCGTCGAACGTCTGGGTCGTGAAGAACGGCGAGCTGTATGCGCCGCCGCGCAGCAACAAGATCCTCGAAGGGATCCGCTATGCGCTGCTCGAGGAGCTCGCCGACGAATGCGGCATCCGCTTCATCGCGCGCGAGATCAGCGAAAGCGAACTGCGCGCGGCGGACGAAATCCTGATTACATCGGCGACGAAGGAAGTGCTGCCGGTGACGTCGCTCGACGATCTGCCCGTACAGGGCGGCAAGCCGGGCCCGGTATTCGCGGCGTTGTACGACGCGTACCAGCGCGCGAAAGCGCGCGAGTTTGAACAGTTTGACCTTTCCCGGAGGAAGTGATGAGCGAACCGACCAAAACCGTCGAGGTGACCGGCGCGATCGAAACGCCGAAGGAGTCGCTGCTGGAGTTCCCGTGCGACTTCCCGATCAAGATCATGGGCAAGGCGCACCCCGAGTTCAAGGACACGATCTTCAAGGTCGTGAGCGTTCACGACAACGAGATCGACCTCGAGAAGATCGAGGAGCGCGCGTCGAGCGGCGGCAACTATACGGGGCTGACCGTCACGGTGCGCGCGACGAGCCAGGAACAGCTCGATAACATCTACCGCGCGCTGACCGGCCATCCGATGGTCAAGGTCGTGCTGTAACGGTCGTTGCCGCGTGCGTTTCGTCCTCCGTTCCGCCGGTGCCGGCGGAACGGGCGGCAATCCCCTTCCATCCCCCTTCTCGCGCACACTCCTGCGGACACTTGCCGGCCGCACGCCGCGCATCGAGTTCGTCGCAGAGCAGCTTGAACTGCGCGACTTCCTGAAGAATCCACGTCCTGAATGCCTGCACGCGCGGCGTGCCGAGCAGCGGCGGCGGGCACACGAAGAAGTAATGCCACGGGCTCGGCCCGTCGATGTCGAACAGCCGCACGAGCCGGCCGTCGAGCAGATCGTGCAGCGCGAGCGAGCGGCGCACGAGCGCGATGCCCTGACCCTCGATCGCGGCCTGCAGCAGATTCGACGAGTCCTGATAGAGAATGCCGCGCTTCGGTTCCGTCAGCGTATCGAGGCCCGCCGCGTCGAACCACGGGCGCCACAGCTCGTCGTCCGAGCGCAGCAGGTTGTAATGGACGAGATCGGCGGGCGTCTGCGGCAGCTTGCCGCCGTTCAGCGTCGGCGCGCACGCCGGAAAGAACGCCTCGTCGAGCAGCGGCTCGACATACAGCCCCGGATAACTGCCGAAGCCGAAGCGGATCGCGAGATCGACGTCGTCGCGCGCGAAGTCGGTCAGCGCATTCGTCGACTGCAGCTCGACGTCGATTTCCGGATGGCGTTCGATGAACGTGCCGATCCGCGGCGTGACGAAGCGCGCGGCGAACGACGACAGCATCGACACGACGAGCCGGCGATCGCGGTCGCTCGCGCGCACCTGGCGCGTCGCGTCGGCGAGCATCATCAGCGCGGTGCGGACCTGCTGCGCGTAGCGCATCCCGGCGTCGGTCAGGCACAGCCGCTTGCCGTTGCGCGTGAACAGCTTCACGCCGAGTTCGTCTTCGAGCGCGCGCACCTGATGGCTGACCGCGCCGTGCGTGACGAACAGTTCGTCGGCGGCGCGCGAGAAATTCTCGTGCCGGGCAGCGGCTTCGAACGCGCGAATCGCGTTCAGCGCGGGCAGCTGGCGCAGGTCCATTTGCTAATTTTCCTCACATCGACGTGAAAATTGGTCGTTTGGTCGGACGTGTCGCAATGACTACGATTGTAGCCATCGAAGCGTTTTTTGGCGGAGTCGATCATGCAAGAAATTTCCACAAGCGTCACGTTCGAGATTCCCCCCGGCGAAACGGTGCCGATGAAGGTGCAGCGCAGCACGCGGCTGACGGTCCAGTGCGGGCCGGTGTGGGCGACGCGCAGCAACGATGTCGACGACTACTTCCTCGTCGACGGCGAGACGCTGCGGCTGCGTCGCGGCGAGCGGCTGTGGCTCAGTGCGGAAGGCGGGCAGAGCGCGTGCGTCGCGTTCTCGGTGTCGCGGCCCGCGAAGGACGTCGCGCTCGGCGGACTCGCACGGCTGCGCGAACGCGTGAGCGCGCTGTTTCACGACGGCTGGCGAACCGTCTGACGCGCGCTTTCGTCGGACGGATCGCCGCGATCCGTCCCTTTCCGCGGCCGGCGAGACCCATGGGTTTTCGGTAAACTACCGCCCATGTCCGTCTCGCCGGTTGCCATTGTGTCCACGCCCGTCGCCGCTCCCGAATCGTCCGCCGCCCTCGCGGTCCCGCCGGTCGTCGTGCGCTGGCGCGGCGTCGAGCCGTACGAGACGAGCTTCGACGCGATGCGCGCATTCACCGACGCGCGCACGGCCGACACCGTCGACGAGATCTGGATCGTCGAACATCCGCCCGTCTACACGCTCGGCCAGGCCGGCGATCCGGCCCATCTGCTGGTGGCCGACGGCGGCATTCCGCTCGTGAAGGTCGACCGCGGCGGGCAAATCACCTATCACGGCCCCGGCCAGATCGTCGCCTACCTGCTGCTCGACTTGCGCCGCCGCAAGCTGATGGTGCGCACCTTGGTGACGAAGATCGAGGAGGCCGTGATCGAAACCCTCGCGGCGTATAATCTCGCTTCGGTCCGCAAGGCGGGCGCGCCGGGGATCTACGTGGCATCCGGCGTGCACGAGGGCGCGAAGATCGCCGCCCTCGGCCTGAAGATCCGCAACGGCTGCAGCTATCACGGGCTGAGCCTGAACGTGAAGATGGATCTGCGCCCGTTTCTCGCGATCAATCCGTGCGGCTATGCCGGACTGGAAACCGTCGACATGGCGAGCCTCGAGGTTGCCGCCGACTGGAACGACGTGGCCCGCACGCTGGTGCGGCGTCTGATCGCCAACCTCGACGGCGAATCCGCGGCCGCCGACACGCCGCACGCACTGGAACATTCGAATGACTGACGTTACCGCTTCTCCCGCACCGGCCGATTCGGCCGCGACCCCTGCGTACGACCCGACCGCCAAGCAGAAGGCGCAGGCGAAGACGGCGCGCATTCCGATCAAGGTCGTGCCGATCGAGAAGCTGAAGAAGCCCGAGTGGATCCGCGTGAAG
This sequence comes from Burkholderia sp. BC1, assembly GCF_052683555.1. Taxonomy (NCBI): domain Bacteria; kingdom Pseudomonadati; phylum Pseudomonadota; class Betaproteobacteria; order Burkholderiales; family Burkholderiaceae; genus Burkholderia; species Burkholderia sp. BC1. Next base: position 118,216 of record NZ_JBQYLP010000005.1, on the reverse strand, counting down.
GCGGCCACCGGCAGCTCGCGCTTCAACGAGATCAAGACGATCCTGCGCGAGCACAACCTGCACACCGTGTGCGAGGAAGCGAGCTGCCCGAACATCGGCGAATGCTTCGGCAAGGGCACCGCGACGTTCATGATCATGGGCGACAAGTGCACGCGCCGCTGCCCGTTCTGCGACGTCGGCCACGGCCGTCCCGATCCGCTTGACGCCGACGAACCGAAGAACCTCGCGCGCACGATCGCCGCGTTGAAGCTGAAGTACGTGGTGATCACGAGCGTCGACCGCGACGACCTGCGCGACGGCGGCGCGGCCCACTTCGTCGAGTGCATCCGCGAAGTGCGCGAGCAGTCGCCGGAAACGCGCATCGAAATCCTGACGCCGGACTTCCGCGGCCGCCTCGACCGCGCGCTGTCGATCCTGAACGCGGCGCCGCCCGACGTGATGAACCACAACCTCGAAACGGTGCCGCGCCTGTACAAGGAAGCGCGCCCCGGTTCGGACTATGCGCACTCGCTGAAGCTGCTGAAGGACTTCAAGGCGCTGCATCCGGACGTCGCGACGAAGTCGGGGCTGATGGTCGGCCTCGGCGAGACCGAAGAGGAAATCCTGCAGGTCATGCGCGATCTGCGCGCGCACGACGTCGACATGCTGACGATCGGCCAGTATCTGCAGCCGTCCGAGCACCACCTGCCGGTGCGGGCGTACGTGCATCCCGATACGTTCAAGATGTACGAGGAAGAGGCGTACAAGATGGGCTTCACGCACGCGGCCGTCGGCGCGATGGTGCGCTCGAGCTATCACGCCGATCTGCAGGCGCATGGGGCGGGGGTGGTTTGAGCGTCCGCGCTGCCTGTTCTGCATGAAGTCGTGCAACCGAAAAGCCCGCAGCGATGCGGGCTTTTTCATTGGTGCGGCCGCCAAGCGCGTATTCGCACGACAATCGCCATTCGACCGGACGCGCGATCCAATTCAGCGTGAAAAGCAAAGCTGAAGCGCCGTCGATAGCTTCGCAGGATAAGTTCGCTCCCACTGCGCGCAAACCTCCTATAGTCGGCTCTCCGCCGCAACACCCGCATTCCGAAGGAGAGCCGCATGTCCCGTTTCAGCTTCGTCCGCCGCGCCGTCGTCGCGCTGACCGCCTTCGCCGCGCTCGGCGCGGCACACGCCGAATCGCGCGAAGTCGTGATCGCGTATCAGGACATGGTCGTGCCGTGGCGCTATGCGCAGGCGAGCGGTGAAGTCGAAAAGGCGACCGGCTACAAGGTCACGTTCCGCAAGCTCGACAGCGGCGCCGACGTGATCCGTGCGCTCGCGTCGGGCTCGGTGCAGCTCGGCGAAGCAGGGTCGAGCCCGATCGCGGCCGGCCTGTCGCAGGGGCTCGACATTTCGCTGATCTGGGTGCTCGACAACATCAACGACGCGGAGGCGCTCGTCGCGCGCAACGGCTCGGGCGTAACGAGTATCGCGGCGCTCAAGGGCAAGAAAATCGGCGTGCCGTTCGTGTCGACGTCGCACTTCCACACGCTCGTCGCGCTGCAGGCCGCGGGCGTCAATCCGAACGACGTGAAGATCGTCAACCTGCGTCCGCCCGAAGTCGCGGCCGCATGGACGCGCGGCGACATCGACGCGACCTACATCTGGGATCCGGTGCTCGCGAAGGTCAAGCAGTCGGGCACGGTGCTGACGACGTCGGGCCGGGTCGCGAAGGAAAGCGGCAAGGCGACCTTCGACGGCTTCGTCGTGAACCGCAAGTTCGCGCGTGAGAACCCGGAGTTCGTCACGCGCTTCGTCAAGGTGCTCGCCGCGGCCGATGCCGACTACCGCGCGCACACGGCCGCATGGAAGGTCGGCTCGCCGCAGGTCGCGGCCGTCGCGAAGGTGTCGGGCGCGAATGCGCAGGACGTGCCCGCCAGCCTCGCGCTGTACGCATTCCCGACGCCGGCCGAACAGGCATCGTCGACGTGGCTCGGCGGCGGCGCGCAGTCGGGCGCCGCGAAATCGCTCGCGGCCACGGCCGCATTCCTGAAATCGCAAGGCACGATCCAGACGGTGCTGTCCGACTATTCGGTCGGCGTCGATCCGCAGTTCGTGCAGAAGGCCGCGCGCTGAGCGCGGCGCCGATCGCGGAGCCGTCGACATCATGAGCACACTCGAAGTCCGTCAGCTGTCGGTCGCCTATCCGGGCGAGCGCGGGCGCGCATCGACGCAGGCGCTCGCGCACGTCGACCTGCGCATCGAATCCGGCGAATTCGTCGTCGCGCTCGGCGCGTCCGGGTGCGGGAAGACGACGCTGCTGAACTGCATGGCCGGCTTCGTCGCGCCGACGACGGGCGAGGTGCGCGTCGACGGCGTGCCGATCGAGGGGCCCGGCGCCGATCGCGGCGTCGTGTTCCAGAAATACGCGCTGCTGCCGTGGCTCGACGTGCTCGGCAACGTTGCGCTCGGGCTGCGCTTCGCACGCGTGCCGAAGGCCGAGCGCGAAGCGCGTGCGCGCGACATGCTCGCGCTCGTCGGGCTCGAGCATCACGCGCATGCGCGTGTCTACGAGCTGTCGGGCGGGATGCAGCAGCGCGTCGGCATCGCGCGTGCGCTCGCGAGCGATCCGCGCGTGCTGCTGATGGACGAGCCGATGGGCGCGCTCGATGCACTGACGCGCGGCACGATGCAGGCGCTCGTGCTCGACGTGTGGGCGTGCACCGGCAAGACGGTGTTCTTCATCACGCACGACGTCGAGGAGGCGCTGTTCCTCGCGACGCGCCTCGTCGTGATGACGCCCGGCCCCGGCCGGATCGCGGAAACCTTCGAGCTGCCGTTCGCGCGCCGCTATGTCGAATCGCGCGATGCGCGCGCGGTGAAGTCGTCGCCGGAATTCATCGCATGGCGCGAGCGCCTGATCGCCTATCTGCATCGCGACGAAACGCTCGGCGAGGTCGCGTGATGGGCGAGCTCGCACGGCACGGCACCGCCGTCGGCCGCGGCCGAATCGGCATCTTGGACAGGCAGGACAGCATGAGCACTCACGATTCCTGGGCGGCCGATCGCGCGGCTGCGAGACTCGACCGACACGCGGGCGCGGCGCCGTCGCGCCGCGTATCGCGCACCGCGCGCACGTCGCACCGCTATCGGCTGCCGGGGCACGGCAACACGGCCGTGCTCAGCGCGGCGACGGTCGCGGCGCTCGCCGTGCTCTGGTGGGTCGCGACGCATCGGCAGTGGCTGCCGCCGTTGTTCCTGCCTGCGCCCGAAGCCGTATGGACTGCGTTCGTCGACGCATGGCACGGTCGCATCCAGGGCGGGCTGCCGCTGTCCGAGCATCTGCTATGGAGCGCCGCGCGCGTATTCGGGGCGTTCTTGCTCGCGACCGCGATCGGCGTGCCGGCCGGCATCCTGATGGGCGTGAGCCGCATCGCGCGCGGCGTGCTCGATCCGCTGCTCGAGTTCTACCGGCCGCTGCCGCCGCTCGCGTATCTGCCGCTCGTCGTGATCTGGTTCGGCATCGACGAGACCGCGAAGCTCGTCGTGATCTTTCTCGCCTGCTTCGCGCCGATCGCGATGGCGGCCCGCGCCGGCGTGCGAGCGGCGACCGTCGAGCAGATCAATGCCGCGTATTCGCTCGGCGGCAGTTTCGCGCAGATCGTGCGCCACGTCGTGCTGCCGGCCGCGCTGCCCGAGATTCTGACGGGGCTGCGGATCGCGATCGGCTTCGGCTGGACGACGCTCGTCGCGGCCGAGATGGTCGCGGCGACGGCCGGGCTCGGGCAGATGGTATTGAACGCGTCGAGTTTTCTGCGCACCGACATCGTCGTGATGGGCATCCTGATCATCGGTGCGATCGCGTGGCTGTTCGATCTCGCGATGCGCTGGATGGAGCGGCGCGTGGTGCCGTGGAAGGGGCGGGCGTAAGCGTCGCTGCGGCGCGGCCGCTCACTCGCCCATCGCAACCCCTTCCCGCCGCGGATCGGCGCCGCCGAACCACACCGTCTGCCCCTGCACGTTCAACCGCTGAATGCCCTGCAGCCCGGAATTCATCTGGACGAGCTGCACGTCGTGCCCGCGGCCTTTGAGCCCTTCGACGAGCGCGTCCGACACGCGGCCGCGTTCGAGCTGCGTCGGCCCGTTCATCGAGCCGAAATTCGGCAGCGCGATCGCCTGCTGCATCGTCATCCCCCAGTCGAGCACGCCGACCAGCGCCTTCGCGACATGATTGATGATCGCGGGGCCGCCGGCCGAGCCGACGATCAGCGTCACCTGCTTCGTCTTCTTGTCGAACACGAGTTCCGGCGACATCGCCGAGCGCGGCCGCTTGCCGGGCTGCACGCGATTCGCGACCGGCCGGCCGTTCTCGGTCGACACGAACGAGAAGTCGGTGAGCTGGTTGTTGAGCAGGAAGCCGCGCACCATCAGCCGCGAGCCGAACGCATCTTCGATGCTCGTCGTCATCGATAGCGCGTGACCGTAGCGGTCGATGATCGCGATGTCGGACGTCGACGGCAGCTCCGGGCTGCGATCGTCGGCCATCGCGAGCGTCGCGCCCTGCGGCGTGCCGGCCTGCGCGACGCCCATGCTGTTGTCGCCGATCAGCTGCGCGCGCTGCGCGAGATAGGACTTGTCGATCAGGCTCGCCCAGTTGCCGCCCGGCAGCGGCACGAAGTCGGGATCGGCGACGTAGCGCGCGCGATCCGCATACGCGAGCCGCCCGGCTTCGCTGAACACGTGCGCGGCGAACGGCGTCGGCTCGTAGCCGACCTCGTTGCGCACCGGCTTCTGCGCGCCGATCTGCTGCCAGTCGGGCATCGCCTCGAGGATGCCGAGCATCTGCGCGATCGCGAGCCCGCCCGACGACGGCGGCGGCATCCCGCAGACGATCGAGCGCCGGTAGTCGGCGCACAGCGGCGCGCGCACCTTCGCCTTGTAGCGCGCGAGATCCTGCATCGACAGCAGCCCGGGATTGGTCGGGTGCTTGCGCACCTTCGCGACGATGTCGCGCGCGATCGCGCCGGTATAGAACGCGTTCGCGCCGCGATCGGCGACCTGGCGCAGCACGACCGCGAGCGCGGGGTTCTTCAGCACGGTGCCGGCCGCCTTCGGCGTGCCGTCCTTGTTGTAGAAGTACGCGCGCGCGGCCGGATCGTTCATGAGATAGCGATCGTTCGCGATCAGCGTCGCGAGCCGCGGGCTGATCGTGAAACCATGCTCGGCGAGCCGGATCGCCGGCTGGAACAGCCGCCGCCACGGCAGCTTGCCGTTTGCACGATGCGCGGCCTCGAGCATGCGCAGCACACCGGGCGTGCCGACCGAGCGCCCGCCGACGACGCCTTCGTAGAAACTCATCGGCTGGCCGGTCGGGCCGTAGAACAGGTGGTCGGTCGCGGCGGCCGGCGCCGTTTCGCGGCCGTCGTACGCCTGCGTCGTCTTGCCGTCGAAGTACAGCATGAACGCGCCGCCGCCGATGCCGGACGACTGCGGCTCGACGAGCGCGAGCACCATCTGCGTCGCGATCGCCGCATCGACGGCGGTGCCGCCGGCCTTCAGCATCTCGTAGCCGGCCTGCGTCGCGAGCGGATTGGCGGCCGCGATCATGTAGTGCTGCGCGGTCCAGCCCGGCTTGTCGGTCCAGCCGGTCGCGAGTTCGGGCGCGTGCATGCCGGGCAGCGGCGCGGCGGCGCCCGAGGCGGCAACGGGCACGACCGCGGCGGGCGGCGTGGCAGGCGACGTGCAGGCGGCATTGAACGCGACGAGCGCGATGGCGGCGATCAGCGTCCACGGACGCGAAGACGGACGAAGCCGGTCGAACATGGAACCCTCTGCAGCAATGAAGTCGAAGGAGGCGGCGGGCGCGCTATTGTCGCCGCGCGGCGCGCCGATTGTCATCCGTCAGGAACCCTGACGCAGCGCGTCGGGCCCGCGCCGGCCGGTCTTTCCGGCCTGTTCGAGGATGAACTCTATGAAGGTCGAGGTCGCGCGCGTGTGATGACGGTTCGGCATGTAGAGCATGTACATGTGCGTGCCGAAGATGCTGAGCCGATACGCGTCGAGCGACGTCACGATGGCGCCGCGCCGCATGTCGTCCTGCACGACGTAGTCGGGCACGATGCCGACGCCGATGCCCGCGAGGATCGCCTGGCGCAGGAACAGGAAGTTCTCCGATACCAGCGTCGGCTCGAGCAGCACCTCGTGACGTTCGTCGCCGAGATACGCGGCAATGCGCAACTGCCGGCCCATCACCGTCGCGGTGACGACCGGGCCGGCCGACAGCGCGTCGAGGCTCGCCGGCATCCCGTGCGCGGCCGCGTAGGCGGCCGACGCGCAGGCGACGTAGCGCACCGCGCCCATGTCGCGCGCGACGAGATTCGGCGGCGGCTCGGGCATCACGCGCACCGCGATGTCGATCTCGTCGCGCATCAGATCCTCGACGCGGTTCTCGAACACGACGTCGAGCACGATGCCCGGATGCAGCCGCTTGAACGCGAGCAGCCAGTCGGCCATCACCATCTGCCCGTAGCCGCTCGGTACCGACAGCCGTACGCGGCCCTGCAGGTCCTGCCCGAGCGTCGTCACCGATTCCTGCGCGGCGAGCAGTTCGTTGCGGATGCGCCGGCCATGCTCGTACAGCTTCAGCCCGATCTCGGTGGGCTCGATGCGTCGTGTCGTGCGCCGAACGAGCTGCTGACCGATCGAGCGCTCGAGCTGGTTCAGCCGATAGCTGACGTTCGCGCGGCTCATCTTCAGCCGCTGCGCGGCCTTGCTCAGATTGCCGGCGTCGAGGATCTCGACGAGCAGCGTCAGCGCGTTCAGGTCCATCCGGGCGTCTCCGTACCGGCTCGCATACGGGCCGGCAAACGTTCAATGTCAAGTCAGACTTGACAGCTTGTAAAAGCTCGCTGGAATTGTCAATGAATCTCGATCAATCGAGAATCGAGTCATGCCCCGGCATGCCGCCGGATCTGTCCCGCCATCGCGCGATGCGCGGGATCGGAGCGGGCGTCCCGGCCCGGCCGCGCGCCGGCCGCCGCGACGCCGGCCGCCGCATCAAGGAGACACGATGAACTCGCCCGCTTTTTCCGCCCCGTCCAACGGCACCGTCACGCGCGAACGGCGCGACAAGGTGCTCGTCGTCACGATCGATCATCCGCCCGTCAACGCGCTGTCGGCCGACGTGCGCCGCGGCCTCGCGGACGCGCTCGACGCCGCGCAGGCCGACGACGCGATCCGCGCCGTGCTGATCGTCGGCGCCGGCCGCAACTTCATCGCCGGCGCGGACATCCGCGAATTCGGCAAGCCGCCGGTGCCGCCGTCGCTGCCCGACGTGTGCGCGCGCATCGAGTCGAGCGCGAAGCCGGTCGTCGTCGCGCTGCACGGCGCGACGCTCGGCGGCGGCCTCGAAGTCGCGCTCGCCGCGCATTACCGGCTCGCGGTGCCGGGCGCGAAGCTCGGGCTGCCCGAAGTCACGCTCGGGCTGCTGCCGGGCGCGGGCGGCACGCAGCGCACGCCGCGGCTGATCGGCGCGAAGGCGGCGCTCGACCTGATGCTGACGGGCCGCCACGCGAGCGCGGAGGAAGCGCTCGCGCTCGGCCTCGTCGATCGCCTCGCGCATAGCGACGACACGCTCGCCGAAGGGCTTGCCTACGCGCAGGAGCTGGTGTCGCTCGGCGCGCCGGCCCGGCGCACGCGCGACGCGCAGGCGCTGGCGGATCGCGCGGCCGCGCAGGCCGCGATCGACGCCGCGCGTGCGGAGCTGCCGAAGAAGTCGCGCGGGCTGTTCTCGCCGGCGAAGATCGTCGACGCGGTCGAAGCCGCGCTGGCGCAGCCGTTCGACGCGGGAATGAAACTCGAGCGCAGCCTGTTCCTGCAATGCATCGACAGCCCGCAGCGCGCGGGCCTCGTGCACGCGTTCTTCGCCGAACGCGAAGCCGCGAAGGTGCCCGAGGCGCGCCGCGGCACCGCGCGGCCGATCGAGCGGATCGGCGTGGTCGGCGGCGGAACGATGGGGGCGGGGATCGCGATCGCGGCGCTCGACGCCGGGCTGCCCGTCACGATGATCGAGCGCGACGAAGCCGCGCTCGCACGCGGCCGCGCGCATGTCGAGAAGGTCTACGACGCGCTCGTCGCGAAAGGGCGGATGACGCCCGCCGCGCAGGCCGCACGCATCGCGCGGCTGAAGGGCAGCACGTCGTACGACGCGCTTGCGCAGGTCGACGTCGTGATCGAAGCCGTGTTCGAGGACATGGCCGTGAAGCAGGCCGTGTTCGCGGAACTCGCACGCGTGTGCAAGCCGGGCGCGGTGCTCGCGACCAACACGTCGTATCTCGACATCGACGCGCTCGCGGCCAGCATCGATCGCCCCGCCGACGTGATCGGCCTGCATTTCTTCTCGCCGGCCAACGTGATGAAGCTGCTCGAAATCGTCGTGCCGGCCCGCGCGAGCGCGGACGTCGTCGCGACCGCGTTCGCGCTCGCGCGCCAGCTGAAGAAGATGCCGGTGCGCGCGGGCGTCTGCGACGGTTTCATCGGCAACCGCATTCTCGCCGTGTATCGCACCGCTGCCGACTACCTGATGGAAGACGGCGCGTCGCCGTACCAGATCGATCGCGCGGTGCGCGAATTCGGCTTTCCGATGGGGCCGTTCCAGGTCGTCGACCTCGCCGGCGGCGACATCGGATGGGCGACGCGCAAGCGCCGCGCGGCGACGCGCGACCCGCGCGCACGCTACGTCGAGATTTCCGACCGGCTCTGCGAGCGCGGCTGGTTCGGCCAGAAGACCGGCCGCGGCTACTACCTGTATCCGGACGGCGCGCGCGTCGGCACGCCCGATCCGGAAGTCGAAGCGATCGTGGAGCAGGAGCGCGCGAAGAAGGGCATCGTGCCGCGCGCGTTCACCGACGACGAGATTCTGCGCCGCTATCTCGCCGCGATGATCAACGAAGGCGCGAACGTCGTGCACGAGAAGATCGCGCTGCGGCCGCTCGACGTCGACGCGGTATTCCTGCACGGCTACGGCTTTCCGCGCTATCGCGGCGGCCCGATGCACTACGCGGACACGGTGGGCCTCGCGAACGTGCTCGCCGACATCCGCGCGTTCGCCGAAGAAGACCCGCTGTTCTGGAAGCCGTCGCCGCTGCTCGTCGAACTCGTCGAGCGCGGCGCGAATTTCGCGAGCCTGAACCGCATCGACTGAATGCTTTCGCACGCGTCCGTACCCGGACGCGCACACCCCTTGGATTGGACACGGATTCACGATGGACCTCAATTTCACGCCTGAAGAGGAAGCGTTTCGCGCGGACGTGCAGCGCTTCCTGCGAACCGAGCTGCCCGAGCGCACCGCGCACAAGGTCAAGCACGGCCTGCCGCTGACGCGCGACGACCTGCAGGAATGGCACGCGATCCTGAACGCGCGCGGCTGGCTCGCGAGCCACTGGCCGCGCGAATACGGCGGCCCCGGCTGGAGCGTCGCGCAGAAGTTCCTGTTCGACAACGAATGCGCGCTGGCCGGCGCGCCGCGCATCGTGCCGTTCGGCGTCAACATGCTCGGGCCCGTGCTGATCAAGTACGGCAGCGAAGCGCAGAAGCGCCACTGGCTGCCGCGCATCCTCGACGGTACCGACTGGTGGTGCCAGGGCTATTCGGAGCCCGGCGCGGGATCGGATCTCGCGTCGGTGAAGACGAGCGCCGTGCGCGTCGGCGATCACTACGTCGTGAACGGGCAGAAGACGTGGACCACGCTCGGCCACTACGCGAACATGATCTTCTGCCTCGTGCGTACGGCGACCGACGTGCGCAAGCAGGAAGGCATCAGCTTCCTGCTGATCGACATGAACACGCCGGGCGTCGAGGTGCGGCCGATCATCACGCTCGACGGCGAGCACGAAGTGAACGAGGTGTTCTTCACCGACGTGCGCGTGCCGGTCGAGAACCTCGTCGGCGAGGAGAACCACGGCTGGACCTACGCGAAATACCTGCTCACCTACGAGCGCACCAACATCGCGGGCGTCGGCTTTTCGACGGCCGCGCTCGACCGGCTGCGCGCGGTCGCCGCGAAGGTCGAGAAGAACGGCCGGCCGCTCGCCGACGATCCGTTCTTCGCGGCGCGCATCGCGCGCGTCGAGATCGAGCTCGAGAACATGCGCACGACGAACCTGCGCGTGCTGGCCGCGGTCGCCGGCGGCGGCGCGCCGGGCGCGGAAAGCTCGATGCTGAAGATCCGCGGCACGCAGATCCGCCAGGAAATCACGTCGCTGATGCGCCGCGCGATGGGGCCGTACGCGCAGCCGTTCGTCGACGACGCGCTCGACGCGGACGACGGCGACGGCGCCGAGCCGATCGGCCCGGACGGTGCCGCGCGCGCCGCACAGCAGTACTTCAACAACCGCAAGCTGTCGATCTTCGGCGGCTCGAACGAGATCCAGAAGAACATCATCGCGAAGATGATGCTCGGGCTGTAACGAGGGAACGCGACGATGGATTTCCAGCACACAGAAGACCGCCGGATGCTGGCGGACACGTTGAACCGCTTCATCGCCGAGCAGTATCCGTTCGCGGTGCGCGACCGCATCGCGCAGTCGGCCGACGGTTTCGACCGCACGATGTGGCGGCGCTTTGCCGAACTCGGTGCGGTCGGCGCGTTGTTTCCCGAAGCCGACGGCGGGTTCGGCGGCGCGGGCTTCGACATCGCGGTGGTATTCGAATGCCTCGGACGCGGGCTCGTCGTCGAGCCGTTCCTCGGCACGCTGCTCGCGGGGCGCGCACTGTCGCTCGCGGGCGGCGACGCGCATCGCGCGATGCTGGCCGCGCTGATCGACGGCAGTGCGAGCGCCGCATTCGCGCACGACGAGCCGGGCTCGCACTACGAACTGACGACGGTGCGCACGCGTGCCGAGCGCACCGGCGACGGCTGGGTATTGACGGGCGCAAAGGGCGTCGTCGACCAGGCCGCGCAGGCGACGTTCTTCGTCGTCAGCGCGCGCGTCGCGGGTCGCGACGACGACGCGGCCGGCATCGCCCTGTTCGTCGTGCCGGCAAACGCGGCGGGCGTGTCGCTGCGCGATTATCGCAAGATCGACGGCGGCCGCGCGGCCGAGGTGCGCTTCGAGCGCGTCGCGCTGCCGGCCGATGCGGCACTCGGAGATCACGACGGCGAGCAGGGCGCGGCGCTGCTCGAGCGCGTGCTCGGGTACGGGCTGCTCGCGCTGTCCGCGGAAGCGCTCGGCGCGATGGACGTCGCGAAGGCGCACACGCTCGACTATCTGCGCACGCGCAAGCAGTTCGGCATGCCGATCGGCAGCTTTCAGGCGCTGCAGCACCGGATGGCCGACCTGCTGCTCGAAGTCGAGCAGGCGCGCTCGGCCGTGATCAATGCGGCCGCGCAGCTCGACGCGCCGCGCGACGTGCGCGAGCGCGCGCTCGCCGCCGCGAAATACACGATCGGCCGGATCGGCACGCGCGTCGCGGAGGAGAGCATCCAGCTGCACGGCGGGATCGGGATGACGTGGGAGCTGCCGCTGTCGCACTACGCGAAGCGGCTCGTGATGATCGATCACCAGCTCGGCGACGAGGATCATCATCTCGCGCGCTATATCGCGCTGTCGAAACGATAACGCGCGATCGCAAATGGAGGAGACGAACATGACGAACGAACCGCGTGCGCTGCCGCTTGCCGGCGTCAAGGTGCTCGACGTGTCGCGCGTGCTCGCGGGCCCGTGGTGCGCGATGGTGCTCGCCGATTTCGGCGCGGAAGTCGTGAAGGTCGAGCATCCCGCGCGCGGCGACGATACGCGCGACTGGGGCATCCGGATCGGCGACACCGAAACCACGTATTTCAACAGCGTGAACCGCAGCAAGCGCTCGCTCTGCATCGACCTGCAGACGGAGGCCGGGCAGCGGATCGCGCAGGACCTCGCCGCGCAGGCCGACGTGCTGATTCACAACTTCAAGCTCGGCGGCGCGGAAAAGCTCGGGCTCGGCTACGAGACGCTTGCCGAACGCAATCCGCGCCTCGTGCATTGCGCGATTTCGGGCTACGACCGCTCGGGCCCGGAAGCCGCTCGCCCCGGCTACGACCTCGTCGTGCAGGGCGAGGCGGGGCTGATGGCGCTGAACGGCGAAGCGGGCCAGCCGCCGCTGAAGTTCGGCGTCGCGGCGGTCGACCTGTTCACCGGCATGTATTCGGCGCAGGCGATTCTCGCCGCGCTGTACGAGCGGCACGCGACCGGGCGCGGGCGGCGTATCGAGATGGCGCTGTTCGACTGCGGGCTGATGATCACGGCGTACTACGGGCTCGACGCGCTGCTGATGGAGAAGGACCCGCCGCGCTACGGCAACGCGCATCCGTCGATCGTGCCGTACGGCGTGTTCGATGCGGCCGACGGCCCGCTCGTGATCACGGTCGGCAACAACACGCAGTTCGCGCGCTTTTGCGACGTGCTCGAACGGCCCGATCTCGCTGTCGATCCGCGCTATCGCACCAATCTCGGCCGCTCGGAGAATCGCGCGGATCTGCTGCCCGAACTGCGCCGCGAGCTCGCGCGCCGGCCGCGCGCGGCGCTGCTCACCGCGCTCGCCGACGCCGGGATCCCGTGTGGCGAGGTGCTCGGGTTGCACGAGGCGCTGACGTCCGAGCGCGCGACGCGCGCGGGGCTCGTCACGCGGCAGCCGCATCCGGTCGCGGGCGGCGTGCACGTGCTCGCGCCGCCGTACCGCTTCGACGGCGCGCGATTGCCGGTGCGCGGTGCGCCGCCGGTGCTCGGCGCCGATACCGATGCGGTGCTCGGCAGCTGGCTCGGGCTCTCCGCCGACGACGTCGCGCGGCTGCGCGCGGACCGCGTCGTGTAACCGATCATGCCGCCGCGGCGCGGGCGGCTCGGTTCACGCGCCGGTCATCGACAAGACAGCGTCGCGAGACGACGCACAGGAGACACCATGGAGCTTTCCGTCATCGAATCGGTCACGGCGCGCCGTGACTATCAGCAGCTCGTGCGCGCGCGGCGCCGCTTCAGCTTCGCGCTGACGGCGCTGATGATCGCCACCTACTACGGTTTCATCCTGCTCGTCGCGCTCGCGCCGCAGGTGCTCGCCGCGCCGCTGTACCGCGGTGCGACGACGACGGTCGGCATTGCCGCCGGCGTCGCGATCATCGCGATCGCCGTCGCGCTGACCGCGTGCTACGTGCTGCGTGCGAACCGCGCGTTCGACCGCCGCGTCGACGCGCTGCTCGGCCGTTGGTGAGGGAGGCTGCGATGCGACGCTCATCGATCGCGCTCGGCGCGCTGTCCGTCTTCGTTTCGTCTGCCGCGCATGCGGTATCGGTCGCCGGCCCGATGCCGGACAAGGTCGAGCTGAACCCGGTCGCGATCGCGATGTTCTTCGCGTTCGTGTTCGCGACGCTCGCGCTCACGCGGTGGGCCGCGCGCCGCACGCGCTCGACGCGCGACTTCTACACGGCCGGCGGCGGCATCACGGGGCTGCAGAACGGCCTTGCGATCGCGGGCGACTACATGTCGGCCGCCTCGTTCCTCGGGCTGTCGGGGATGGTGTTCATGTTCGGCTTCGACGGGCTCATCTACTCGATCGGCTTTCTCGTCGGCTGGCCGTTCGTGATGTTCCTGATCGCCGAGCCGCTGCGCAATCTCGGCAAGTTCACGTTCGTCGACGTCGTCGCGTACCGCTTCGCGCAGCGCCCGATCCGGCTGCTGACGTCCGCGAACGCGCTGACGATCGTGGTGCTGTATCTGGTCGTGCAGATGGTCGGTGCGGGCAAGCTGATCCAGCTGCTGTTCGGGCTGTCGTACGGCAGCGCGGAGCTGATCGTCGGCGTGCTGATGGTCGTCTACGTGTTCTTCGGCGGAATGACCGCGACGACCTGGGTGCAGGTGATCAAGGCCGTGCTGCTGCTCGCCGGCGCGTCGCTGCTCGCGTGGCTCGCGCTTGCCGAATTCGGCTTCAGCGTCGACGAGATGTTCCGCCGCGCCGTGGCCGTGCATCCGGGCGCGCTCTCGATCATGGGGCCCGGCAAGCTGATCCGCGATCCGGCCAACGCGCTCTCGCTCGGCATCGCGCTGATGTTCGGCACGGCCGGCTTCCCGCATATCCTGATGCGCTTCTTTACGGTGCCGAACGCGAAGGAGGCGCGCAAGTCGGTGCTGTATGCGACCGGCTTCATCGGCTATTTCTACCTGCTGACGTTCGTGATCGGCTTCTCGGCGATCGTGCTGCTCGCGCAGCATCCCGAGTTCTTCCGCGTCGCCGCGAACGGCACGTTCAACCTCACGCACGACCTGCTCGGCGGCTCGAACATGGTGGCCGTGAAGCTCGCGCAGGCGGTGGGCGGCAACGTCTTCTACGGCTTCATCGCGGCCGTCACGTTCGCGACGATCCTCGCCGTCGTCGCGGGGCTCACGCTCGCCGGCGCGACGACGATCTCGCACGACCTGTACGCGCAGATGTGGGCGCGCGGCAAGCCCGACGAGCGGCTCGAGATGCGCATCTCGCGCGCGGCGACGATCGTGCTGTCCGCGCTCGCGATCGGGCTGTCGATCCTGTTCGAGCATGTCAACGTCGCGTTCATGGTCGGGCTCGTCGCGGCGGTCGCGGCGAGCGCGAATTTCCCGGTGCTCGCGATGTCGATCTTCTGGCGCGGGATGACGACGCGCGGCGCGGTGCTCGGCGGCGGCCTCGGCCTCGTGTCGGCCGTCGTGCTGACCGTGCTGTCGAAGTCGGTGTGGGTCGACGTGCTGCACCATGCGCACGCGCCGGTGTTCCTCGACAACCCGGCGCTCGTGTCGGTGCCGCTCGCGTTCGTGGCGATCGTCGTCGGCTCGCTCTTGGATCGCAGCGAGCGTGCGCGGCGCGAGCGCGAGGCATTCACACAGCAGGAGTTCTACGCGCAGACGGGCGTGCTGGCCGGCCCGGCGGTGCACCACTGATTCGTCCGATGAATCGCCGCATCCGTCCGGATCGCCGGACGGATGCTTTCCGGATTTCCGGAATCCTGGATTCCGCGCGCCGCGCGCGGAGCGGGAAACCCAACGAAAACAACGGCTTGCAGGCTTGCGAAAGCCTGGCATCGACCTTGCAATAAAAAACGCACGGCCTTCCCCGGGCCCGACGATTAAACCAAGGAGACAATCGATGACCGACGCCTTCCTCCCCCTTCGGATGTCCTGAGGCATCGCTTGTTGCGGCATGGCAGCCGCGCGGGCGCGTGCCGCGGCGGGTATTGCCCTCCGTCCTCGTCCCTTTCCGCGCGCGTGACGCCGTTTCCCCCGGCTCATCTACTTCAGCAGGAACCATCGTGAAGAAGAAACCCTTCTACAAAGTGCTTTATGTGCAGGTGATCTTCGCCATCATCGTCGGCGTGATCCTCGGTCACTACTATCCGTCGCTCGCCACCGAGATGAAACCGCTCGGCGACGGGTTCATCAAGCTGATCAAGATGGTGATCGGTCCGATCATCTTCTGTACGGTCGTCACCGGCATCGCCGGGATGGAGGACATGAAGAAGGTCGGCCGCGTCGGCGGCAAGGCGCTGCTGTACTTCGAGATCGTGTCGACGTTCGCGCTCGTGCTCGGTCTCGCGGCGACGCACATCCTGCGTCCGGGCGTCGGCTTCAACATCGATCCGGCGACGCTCGACGGCAAGGCCGTCGCGTCGTACGCGGCGAAGGCGCACGGCCAGTCGACGGTCGACTTCCTGATGCACATCATCCCGAACACGATGGTCGACGCGTTCGCGCAGGGCGAGATCCTGCAGATCCTGCTGATCGCGCTGCTGTTCGGCAGCGTGCTCGCGCACCTCGGCGAGCGCGGCAAGGTCGTCACGGACTTCATCGACGGCCTCACGCGCGTGCTGTTCGGCATCGTGCACATCGTCACGAAGCTCGCACCGATCGGCGCGTTCGGCGCGATGGCGTTCACGATCGGCAAGTACGGCGTCGGCTCGCTGGTGCCGCTGCTGAAGCTGATCGGCACGTTCTACCTGACCTCGGTCGTGTTCGTGCTCGTCGTGCTCGGCGCGATCGCGCGCTTCACCGGCTTCTCGATCATCCGCTTCGTGTCCTACATCAAGGAAGAGCTGCTGATCGTGCTCGGCACGAGCTCGTCGGAAGCCGCGCTGCCGCAGCTGATGGAAAAGCTCGAGAAGGCCGGCTGCTCGCGTTCGGTCGTCGGCCTCGTCGTGCCGACCGGCTATTCGTTCAACCTCGACGGCACCAACATCTACATGACGATGGCCGTGCTGTTCATCGCGCAGGCGACCAACATCGAGCTGACGTGGATGCAGCAGCTCACGCTGCTCGCGGTCGCGATGCTGACCTCGAAGGGCGCGAGCGGCGTCACGGGCGCGGGCTTCATCACGCTCGCCGCGACGCTTGCCGTCGTGCCGACGATTCCGCTGTCGGGCATGGTGCTGATCCTCGGCATCGACCGCTTCATGAGCGAATGCCGCGCGCTGACGAACATCGTCGGCAACGGCGTCGCGACCGTCGTCGTGTCGGCATGGGAAAAGGAACTCGATCGTGCGAAGCTGCGCCAGGCGCTGAAGGGCGGCGGCGAAGTCGCGGCGACCGAGACGGCCGGCGTCTGATGCGATGAACGGGCAGGCGGCCGCGCCGTCCGCGCGCGCCGCGCCGCGCGGCGGCGATCGCGATCGGTACGCGTATGACACAATAGGCGATCCGCATCGCCAGGAAGTCCCGACCGTGAAGCGCCGCCTGCTCGTCCTCGCCGTGCTCGCCGCGATGCTCGCGGCAGCCTGCGCGCTGACGTGGACCGTCACGTGGCGGCGCGGCGTCGCCGAGCTGCAGCGCAACGCCGCCGTACGCGTCGACCGCACGACCAACGCACTGAAGAGCACGCTCGATCGCTACGAATCGCTGCCCTATCTGCTCGGCAGCCATCCGTACGTGCAGGAGCTGCTCGCCGCACCGAAGCGCGCCGATTACGTCGCGCGCACGAACCGCTACCTCGAAGACCTCAACGAACACGCGCATGCGACCGTCACCTACGTGATCGGCGCGGACGGCCTCTGTGTCGCCGCGAGCAACTGGCGCGCGCCCGACAGCTTCGTCGGGATCGAATACCGCTTCCGTCCGTATTTCATCGACGCGATGCACGGCCGCGTCGGCCGCTTCTTCGGCATCGGCACGATCTCGCGCGACCCCGGCTACTACATCTCGCAGCCCGTCTGGCGCGACGGCGGGATCGCGGGCGTCGTCGTCGTGAAGCTCAATCTCGAATGGTTCCAGGGCGCCGATGCGTCCGAGCCGCTCGTCGTCGCGGACGAGCACGGCGTCGTGTTCCTGTCGTCGGTGCCTGCGTGGAAATACCACACGCTGAAGCCGCTGACGGAGCCCGTCGCCGCCTCGATCTTCGAGACGCGCCAGTATGCGCAGCAGCCCGTCACGCCGTTGCCGATGCGCGTCGAGCAGGTGCTCGGCGGCGATGCGGAGATCGTGCGCGTCGGCTCGGGCCGTCGTGCGCCGCGCTTTCTCGCGACGCGGCGCCGCATCGGCGAGCCCGACTGGCAGCTCGTCACGCTCGCGCCGATCGCGCCCGTCGACGCCGACGCGCGCAACGCGACGATCGTGACCGGCTTCGGCTTCGTGTCGGTCGCGCTGCTCGCGTTCTACTGGCGCATGCGCCGCGCGCGCGTGCGCGAGATGATCCGCAGCCGCGCGCTGCTGCAGCAGGCGTACGCGGAACTGAACCGGCGCGTCGAGGAACGCACGGCCGACCTGTCGGAGGCGAACGAGCAGCTGCAGAAGGAAGTCGGCGACCGGATCCGCGCGGAGCAGGAGCTGCGCGCCGCGCACGACGAACTGATCCAGGCGAGCAAGCTCGCGGCGCTCGGCCAGATGGCGGCCGGCATCACGCACGAGCTGAACCAGCCGCTCGCCGCGCTGCGCAGCTTCTCCGACAACACGCGCGTGCTGCTCGATCGCGGCGAACAGGCGGCCGCACGCGAGAATCTCGAGGCGATCGCCGCGCTGACCGAGCGCATGGGCAAGATCACGAACCAGCTGAAGCTGTTCGTCGGCCGCGCGCGTCCGCGCAACGAGCGCGCGCTCGTCGTGCGCGCACTGCGCGGCGTGCTCGCGCTGCTCGGCGAACGGCTGCGCGGCGTCGCGCTGACGCTCACGCTGCAGGACGCGACCGTATCGCCCGCGCGCGATGCGCCGCTCGACATCGCGCACGACCATCCGGAACTCGTCGCGCGCTGCGAGGACCTGCGCCTCGAGCAGGTGCTGATCAACCTGCTCGGCAACGCGCTCGACGCGGTCGCGACCGTCGCGGCGCCCGCGATCGAGGTGACGGTCGCGGTGTCGAGCGCGACCGTCGCGATCGAGGTGCGCGACAACGGCCCCGGCATTCCGCCCGAGCTGCTGCCGCGCCTGTTCGAACCGTTTTTCACGACGAAGGAGATGGGCAGCGGGCTCGGTCTCGGGCTCGCGATCTCGTCGTCGATCGCGAGCGACGCGGGCGGCTCGCTGACCGCGCGCAATGCGCCCTCGGGCGGCGCGCTGTTCGTCTTGACGCTGCGGCGCGCGCACACGCATCATCCGGACTCCGTGTCCGAGCCGGCCGGCCTGCAGTGAGCGCGTGCGCGCTGCGCGTCCGGCGCCCGGCGGCATCAACGACGCCGCGCGCGCGACGGCGCGTGCTGCGCGAGGAGTGAGTGAGTACGATGGCCAACCGGCTGCAAGTGATCTACATCGAAGACGACGCGCTCGTTCGCCGGGCGAGCGTGCAGAGCCTGCAACTCGCGGGCTTCGACGTCGCCGGCTTCGAATCGGCCGAGGCGGCCGACAAGGCGATCGTCGCCGACAACGCCGGCGTGATCGTCAGCGACATCCGGCTGCCCGGCGCGAGCGGGCTCGACCTGCTTGCGCAATGCCGCGCGCGCGTGCCCGACGTGCCGGTGATCCTCGTCACCGGTCACGGCGACATCTCGATGGCCGTGCAGGCGATGCGCGACGGCGCATACGACTTCATCGAGAAGCCGTTCGCGGCCGAGCGGCTGATCGAGACCGTGCGGCGCGCGCTCGAGCGGCGCGAGCTCGTGCTCGAGAATCACGCGCTGCGGCGCGAACTGGCCGGCCAGAACGTCGTCGCGCCGCGCATCATCGGCCGCAGCCCGGCGATCGAGCAGGTGCGCAAGCTGATCGCCAACATCGCGCCGACCGACGCGTCGGTGCTGATCAACGGCGACACGGGCGCCGGCAAGGAGCTGATCGCACGCAGCCTGCACGAGCTGTCGCCGCGCCGCGACAAGCCGTTCATCGCGGTGAACTGCGGCGCGCTGCCCGAGCCGATGTTCGAGTCCGAGATGTTCGGCTACGAGCCCGGCGCATTCACCGGCGCCGCGAAGCGCCGGATCGGCAAGCTCGAATACGCGTCCGGCGGCACGCTGTTTCTCGACGAAATCGAGAGCATGCCGCTCGCGCTGCAGGTAAAGCTGCTGCGCGTGCTGCAGGACGGCGTGCTCGAGCGGCTCGGCTCGAACCAGCCGATCCGCGTGAATTGCCGTGTCGTCGCGGCGGCGAAGGGCGACATGAGCGAGCTCGTCGCGGCCGGCACGTTCCGCCGCGACCTGCTGTATCGGCTGAACGTCGTGACGATCGCGCTGCCGCCGCTCGCCGAGCGCCGCGAGGACATCGTGCCGCTGTTCGAGCACTTCATGCTCGATGCGGCCGTGCGCTACGGCCGGCCCGCGCCGGTGCTGAGCGACCGGCAGCGCGCGAGCCTGATGCAGCGCGACTGGCCCGGCAACGTGCGCGAGCTGCGCAACGCGGCCGACCGCTTCGTGCTGGGCGTCGCCGAGATGCCGGCCGAGGCCGACGTGGCGGGCGATGCGGCGAGCGAGCAGACGCTGAAGGAGCGCGTCGAGCAGTTCGAGCGTGCGGTGATCGCCGAGGCGCTGAACCAGACGGGCGGCGCCGTCGCGGCGACCGCCGACCGGCTGCACGTCGGCAAGGCGACGCTGTACGAGAAGATGAAGCGCTACGGGCTATCCGCGAAAGGCGAATCGGAGCGCTGAAATGAAAACGGACCGCGGAACCGGCTGTGCCGGCGATGCGGTCCGTGTGCGGCGCGGCGAGCGGCGCGCGGCCAGCGTGCCGCGTCGGGCGGCGGCGCTTACGCCGCGTTGCCGTCGAGCGCCTTCTTCAGCAGCGCGTCGAGCTCCGCGAATTGCGGCGCGCCGACGTAGCGCTTCAGGATCTTGCCGTCCTTGTCGACGACGAACGTGGTCGGCGTGAGCTGCACGTTGCCGAACTGCTTGGCGACGCTGCCGTCGTCGAGCGCGACCTTGAACGGCAGCTGACGCGTCTGCGCGTAGTTCGCGACGTACATCGGCGGATCGTAGTTCATCGCGACCGCGACGAATTCGAGCCCTTGTCCCTTGAAGCGGTTATAGGTCTCGACCATTTGCGGCATTTCCTGCATGCAGGTCGCGCAGCTCGTCGCCCAGAAGTTGACCAGATAGACCTTGCCCTTCAGGTCGCCGGCCGTCGAGATCTTCTGGCCGGACAGCAGCGTGAACGTCGCATCCGGCGCGCTCGACTTGCCGTTGAACGCGAAAAAGCCCGCGACGGCGATCGCCGCGACGACGACGGCGGCGACGATGTAGCGGGCGGGGCCGGCGCGGCGGCGCGGCGCGGAAGGCGTGGTATTCATCTGCGGGCTCTCGGAGTCGGTCGGTCGCACCCATCGGTGCGGGACGTCGAAATTCGGCGCTCATTTTAGCGCGAATGCGGGGCGTGCATCGCCGGCCGCCGCGCATCCCGACATTGCCGTTCGACGGATAATGGCGGTTTTCCCGTGCCAACGTCCGCGATGCCGAAGCCCCTTGCCGACTCGTTTCGTCACCTTTTTCGCCCGCTGCGACACTTCGTCGCGCTCCTGTGCGCGAGCGCCGCGCTGGCCGCGTGTTCGCCGTCGTACGACTGGCGCACGCTGCACAACGATGCGGGCTACACGATCGATCTGCCTGCGAAGCCGACTGTCGACGAGCACGCGGTGGCCGTCGGCGGCACGCCGATGCCGATGCGGATGCAGGCCGCGCACGTCGACGGTGCGGTCTTCGCGGTCGGCACGCTGACGTTGCCGGACGACCGCGACGACACGCGCCGCGCGGCGCTCGAGTTCCTGCGCGCCGGCCTGTCGCGCAATCTGGCCGGCGCGCCGCAGACGGCCGCCGTGCCGGTGCCGCTCGCGGCCGGCGGCGCGGTCAACGGCCTCGAGCTGCGCGTCGCCGGCACGGCGGCCGGCGGCGACGACACGGCGCGCAAGACGATCGTCGCGCGGCTCGTCGCGCGCGGGCGCCATGCCTATCAGGCGGTCGTGATCGCCGACCGCCCGCTGCAGCAGGAGCAACTCGACCAGTTTTTCGGGTCGTTCAAGCTCGACTGACGAGGCCGGCGAGGGCGCTTCAGACTGCCCTCGCCAACTGAAAGTTCATTCGCAGCTTTCTCCGCTAATCGCCGGATTTTGCGAGGCTTTTTCGGCTATCCACAGCGGATGTGGATAACTTTGTTGAAAAGTTCGCGCGATTGCCCGCTCAGCCGCGCCGGACGGCCTTCCGGCCGATTTTGGTGCACGCCGGCGTTTTCTGAAAAGTTAATAAAAACAAGGACATACAGATCCGGCGTCGCGCGCCTGCGCACGCAGCCTCGATCGGGGCTGGATGCGTGGAATTGTGCATAAGTCAAGTCTTGACACGCGGATTTTGTCCTCAGAGGGCGGCGAGCGCGCGCCGATAGCGGATCGCTTCCGCGATGTGGGACGCGGTCGGCAGCGGCTCGCCGGCCAGATCGGCGATCGTGCGCGCGACCTTCAGTACGCGGTAGTACGCGCGCGCCGACCACCCGAAGCGCTCGCCGGCCTCGCGCAACAGCCGCTCGCCTTCGTCGGTGGGCCGGCACAGGTCGTCGGTTTCGCGCCCGCTCAGCATGTGGTTGGTCTTGCCCTGCCGCGCCAGTTGCAGCGCGCGCGCCTGCGCGACGCGCGCGGCCACCGCGGCGCTCGACTCGCCCGGCGTCGATGCGCGCGCGGCGAGTTCGGCCGGCGACAGCGCCGGCAGGTCGATCTGGATGTCGATCCGGTCGAGCAGCGGCCCGGACAGCTTGCGCAGATAGCGCGCGGCGACATCCGGCGAGCAGCGGCAGCGGCCGGATGGATCGCCGAGCCAGCCGCACGGGCACGGATTCATCGCCGCGATCAGCTGGCATGCGGCCGGGAAGTCCGCCTGCTGCGCGGCGCGCGAAATCGTGATGCGGCCCGCTTCGAGCGGTTCGCGCAGCATTTCGAGCACGTGGCGATCGAATTCGGGCAGTTCGTCGAGAAACAGGACGCCGAGGTGCGCGAGCGTGATCTCGCCCGGCTGCGGCGGATTGCGTCCGCCGACCAGCGCGGCGGCGCTCGACGAATGGTGCGGCGACCGAAACGGCCGGCGGCGCCACTGCGCCGGCGAGAAGCCGATGCGGCTCGCCGACAGCAGCGCGGCCGAGGTCAGCGCCTCGTCGTCGGTGAGCGGCGGCAGCAGCCCCGGCAGCCGCGCGGCCAGCATCGACTTGCCGGCGCCGGGCGGGCCGACCATCAGCATGTGGTGGCCGCCCGCGGCCGCGACTTCGAGCGCGCGCCGCGCGGCGCGCTGGCCGACGACGTCGGCGAGATCGGGCGCCGCGGGCGCCGCCAGGCCGTCGAGGCAGGGCGCATCGACGGGCGACAGCCGGCCGTCCGGCGCACCGGCAAGGTGCGCGCAGAGCGCCGGCAGGTCCGGCGCGCCGAACACGGTCACGCCCGGCACGAGCGCCGCCTCGGCCGCACTCGCGAGCGGCAGGTACAGCTCCGGCATGCGCGATGCACCGGCCGGGGCGCACGCTGCGCGGGGCTCGGCGCCGCCGCCGACCTGCGCGTCGTGCGCGATGTCGCCGTCGGCGCCGCCCGGCTGCGCGTCGCGCGCGAGGCCGCACGCCATCGCGAATGCGCCGCGCATCGGCCGCAGCGCGCCGGTGAGCGACAGCTCGCCGGCGAATTCGCGGCCCGCCAGCGCATCGACGGGAATCTGCCCGTTGGCCGCGAGGATGCCGAGCGCGATCGGCAGATCGAAGCGGCCCGACTCCTTCGGCAGATCGGCCGGCGCGAGATTGACGGTGATGCGTCGGACGGGGAATTCGAATCCGCAGTTCTGCAGCGCGGCGCGCACGCGCTCGCGGCTTTCACGGACTTCGAGATCGGGCAGGCCGACGATCGAGAACGACGGCAACCCGTTGGCGAGATGGACTTCGACGGTGACGTCCGGCGCACGGCCGGCCGCCGGCGCACGGCTGCGCACCACGGCGAGCGACATGGCGAGGCTCCTGTAAACGGTCGGGCGACGGCCGTACGGGGCCGCATGCCGCGGGAAACGGAACGATCGGAGCGCGCTTGCCGGCGTGGCGCGGGGAACAACGATAAAAAACGGTGAAGACGGAACGACGGACTGCGACGAACGACGCGACGGCTTCGGGGCGGCGGGCGCGAGCCGCAGCGTGCGGCCCGCGCCCGGACCTGTCGGTCGGGGTGGGGTGTCAGGCCTGGGACGCGGCGAGTTTCTGCTCGAGTTCCGCGACGCGCTTTTCGAGCTCCTCGAGACGCACGCGGGTGCGGGCGAGCACCTGGGCCTGCGTGTCGAATTCTTCGCGCGTGACGAGATCGAGCTTCGAGAAGCCTTGCGACAGCATGGCCTTCACGTTGCGCTCGACGTCCTTGGCCGGCGAGTTTTTCAGCAGGTCGCTGACGCGCGACTGCAGATCGTTGAAAACGTCGCTGGGTTGCTTCATGTGATTCCCCTTCCTTGCACAAAAAATGTGCATCTTCAGTTGCGTACGTGCCCATGATGCACGCATGACCGGAATTGGTGCGCCCGTCGCGCGGATTCCGGGCATGGCGCCCGCATGGGTGAAAGCTCCGGTGAGCCGGAACGTGCCTGCACTCTAGCAACGATCCTTTCACGGCGCCAGCAAAGCCGGCCGATGTTGGCCGTTCGGCCGGGCTTTGCGCGCCTTTCGCCGTTCGATACGACCCTCGTTCGAAACCGCCTGCGACGGCGTTCGCGTGCACATGGCATGCGAGTTGCTGAGGAGAACGCGCCAAGCATCCAAATCATTCGACGGGAAACCAGCGAGAGGACTTCATGAAACTCATTACCGCAATCATCAAGCCGTTCAAGCTCGATGAGACGCGCGAGGCGCTGTCGGCCCTCGGCGTCTCGGGCATCACGGTGACCGAGGTCAAGGGGTTCGGGCGCCAGAAGGGGCACACCGAGCTGTATCGCGGCGCCGAATACGTGGTCGATTTTCTGCCGAAGATGAAGATCGAGGCGGCCGTGTCCGACGATCTGGTCGACCAGGCCGTCGAGGCGATCGAGCGCGCGGCGCGCACCGGCAAGATCGGCGACGGGAAGATCTTCGTCACGCCGATCGAGCAGGTGATCCGGATTCGCACCGGCGAGACGGGCGCCGACGCGCTGTAACAAACAAGACGAGCGACAAGAGGAAACCTAAGATGCGCAAAGTTCTGATGTCCCTGCTGATGGCCGGCTCGCTGATCGCGGCCGGTGTCGGCCCCGCGCTCGCGGACGACGCGGCGTCCGCTGCGGCTGCTTCCGCGCCCGCCGCTTCGGCGCCCGATGCGTCGGCTGCCGCCGCACCCGCGGCCACGGCCTCCGCCGCGCCCGACGCGTCCGCCGCCGCAGCCGCGCCGGCTTCGGCCGCCGCTTCGGCTCCGGCCGATGCATCGGCCGCCGCCGCTCCCGCGGCGCCGACCGCGCCGTTCTCGGTCGATTCGTCGAAGATCAGCGCGGGCGACACCGCGTGGATGCTGACCTCCACCGCACTCGTGCTGTTCATGACGATCCCCGGCCTCGCGCTGTTCTACGCGGGCATGGTGCGCAAGAAGAACGTGCTGGCGACCGTGATGCAGAGCTTCGCGATCACCGCGCTGATCACGGTGCTGTGGACCGTCATCGGCTACAGCCTCGCGTTCACGCCAGGCAACGGCTTCATCGGCGGCCTGTCGCGCGTGTTCCTGCACGGGATGAACTACATCAAGGGCGACAAGGCGACGACGCTGACCGTCAGCCACCTCGCGTCGACGATCCCGGAATCGGTCTATTTCGTCTACCAGATGACCTTCGCGATCATCACGCCGGCGCTGATCTGCGGCGCATTCGCGGACCGCATGAAGTTCTCGGCGATGCTCGTGTTCATGACGCTCTGGTCGCTGATCGTCTATGTGCCGATCGCACACATGGTGTGGGAGCCGACCGGCTGGCTGTCGGCCGACGGCGTGCTCGACTTCGCGGGCGGCACCGTGGTGCACATCAACGCCGGTATCGCGGGCCTGATGTCGTGCCTCGTGCTCGGCAAGCGCGTCGGCTACGGCCGCGAATCGATGGCGCCGCACAACCTGGTGCTGACGATGATCGGCGGCTCGATGCTGTGGGTCGGCTGGTTCGGTTTCAACGCGGGCTCGGCGGTTGCCGCCGACGGCCGTGCCGGCTTCGCGATGCTGACGACGCAGGTCGCAACGGCGTGCGCGGCGCTCGGCTGGATGTTTGCCGAATGGATCGCGAAGGGTAAACCTTCGGTGCTCGGCATCGTGTCGGGCGCGGTCGCGGGGCTCGTCGCGATCACGCCGGCGGCCGGCTTCGTCGGCGTGGCGGGTGCACTCGTGATCGGCATCGCCGCGGGCGTCGTCTGCTTCTGGTCGGCGACCTGGCTGAAGTCGAAGCTCGGCTACGACGATTCGCTCGACGCGTTCGGCGTGCACGGCGTGGGCGGGATTCTCGGCGCACTGCTGACGGGCGTGTTCGCGGTCAAGGACATCGGCGGCTTCGACGGCAGCCTGCTGCTGCAGGCGAAGGGCGTGCTGATCACGCTCGTCTACAGCGGCGTGCTGAGCTTCGTGCTGCTGAAGCTGATCGACCTGACGATCGGCCTGCGCGTGACCGAAGAGGAAGAGCGCGAAGGCCTCGACGTGATCCTGCACGGCGAACACGTCGAATAAGCGCACCCAATCCGGCGGGGCGCCGCGACGGCGGCCCGCCGCACACGATGAGCGCAGCGACTTCGGCCCGCCTTCCGGCGGGCTTTTTTTCTCCGCACGGTCGCGAACGGGACGGATAACCCTTCACACTATCGGGTCAATAGCGACAAACTTTCTCCAAATCCTTGTGAAAGCGGGCGCAATCCCCAAATGGGCAAGGCAATTGCTCTACAATCTTCATTCTCCCGCTCGCGAGTGATTCATGGTTCCCCACCTCGTTACCGCGTTGAACGGTCCGCTGCTCGAGCTCGAGCAGAAGATCCTCGACGCGACGCCTGCGATCGAACGCTGGTTCAGGCTCGAATGGCAGGAACATACGCCGCCGTTCTATTGTTCGGTGGACCTGCGCAACGCCGGCTTCAAGCTGGCGCCCGTCGACGCGAACCTGTTCCCCGGCGCGTTCAACAATCTGCCGTCCGAAGTGCTGCCGCTTGCCGTGCAGGCGGCGATGGCCGCGATCGAGAAGATCTGCCCGGACGCGAAAAACCTGCTCGTGATTCCCGAGCTGCCGACGCGCAACGCGTTCTATCTGGAAAACGTCGCGCGGCTCGCGACGATCATGCGCCAGGCCGGCCTGAACGTCCGTTTCGGCTCGCTCGATCCGAGCATCACCGACATCACGCCGATCACGCTGGCCGACGGCCAGAAGATCGTGCTCGAACCGCTCGAGCGTTCGCAGCGCCGTCTCGGCCTGAAGAACTTCGATCCGTGCTCGATCCTGCTGAACAACGACTTGTCGGCCGGCATTCCGTCGGTGCTCGAAAACCTGCACGAGCAGTATCTGCTGCCGCCGCTGCATGCGGGCTGGGCCGTGCGCCGCAAGTCGACGCACTTCTCGTGCTACGACGACGTCGCGAAGAAGTTCGCGAAGATGGTCGGCGTCGATCCGTGGATGGTGAATCCGTATTTCGCGCACGTCGAAGGCGTCGACTGGCAGGCGCATGAAGGCGAGCAGGCGCTCGCCGACGCGATCGACGGCGTGTTGAAGAAGATCGCGCGCAAGTATCGCGAATACGGCATCAGCGAAAAGCCGTACGTCGTCGTGAAGGCCGATGCGGGCACCGCCGGGCGCGGCGTGATGACCGTGCACGATGCGGCCGAGATCGGCCGGATGTCGAAGGCCGAACGCGCGCAGATGGCCGAGTCGAAGGCCGGCCTCGCGGTGCGCGACGTGATCGTGCAGGAAGGCGTGTATACGTTCGAGCGCGTCGGCGACGAAGTTGCGGAGCCCGTCGTCTACATGATCGACCGCTACGTCGTCGGCGGCTTCTATCGCACGCACGGCGGCCGCGAGCGCGACCAGAACCTGAACGCACCGGGCATGCACTACGTGCCGCTCGGCTTCGAGCACACCGCGCTGCCCGATGCCGGCGCGAAGCCCGGCGCCGCGCCGCCGAACCGTTTTTACATGTACGGCGTCGTCGCGCGCCTGTCGCTGATCGCATCGTCGATCGAACTCGAAAAGACCGATCCCGAAGCCATTCAGGTGTAACCGGGCTTCGCTACGTACAGGACCCGCATGGACATTCTCTTTATCGCCGACCCGCTCGAGCGCTTCAAGATCTACAAGGATTCGACCTACGCGATGATGGCCGAGGCCGCGCGGCGCGGCCATGCGATCTACGCGTGCGAGCCGCGCGAGCTCGCCTGGACGGGCTCGGCGGTCGAGGCCGACGTGCGGCGCATCACGTTCGTCGGCGAACTGGACGATTTGCATCGCGAGACCTGGTACGAGGCGGGGCCCGTCGACGCGCGGCGCCTCGAGTCGTTCGGCGCGGTGCTGATGCGCAAGGATCCGCCGTTCGACATGGAATACGTGACGTCGACGTGGCTGCTCGAACTGGCCGAGCGCGCGGGCGCGCGCGTGTTCAACCGCGCGCAGTCGATCCGCGACCATTCGGAAAAGCTCGCGATCGGCGAGTTCCCGCAGTTCGTCGCGCCGACGCTCGTCACGCGCGACGCGAAACGGCTGCGCGCATTCCATGCCGAGCACGGCGACGTGATCCTGAAGCCGCTCGACGGGATGGGCGGCATGGGCGTGTTCCGCGTGAAGCCGGACGGCATGAACCTCGGTTCGATCATCGAGATGCTGAGCCACGACGGCACGCGCTCGGTGATGGCGCAGAAGTTCATTCCCGAGATCAAGGCCGGCGACAAGCGCATTCTGCTGATCGGCGGCGAGCCGGTGCCGTATTCGCTGGCGCGGATTCCGCAGGGCAGCGAGGTGCGCGGCAATCTCGCGGCCGGCGGCCTTGGCGTCGCGCAGCCGCTGACGCCGCGCGACCGCGAGATCGCCGAGACGCTGGGCCCGGTGCTCGCCGCGCGCGGGCTGCTGCTCGTCGGCCTCGACGCGATCGGCGACTGGCTCACGGAGGTGAACGTGACGAGCCCGACCTGCTTCCGCGAAATCATGGAGCAGACGGGCTTCGACGTCGCCGCGATGTTCATCGACGCGCTGGAGCGGGCGGCCGCGTAGGCACCCGCCGCGTCACACCGGCGGCGGCCGCGCAGGCCCGCCGCCGCCGGATCGGCATGACCGGCCTGCTACAATGCCCGCTCGTCCGGCGCCGCGATCGGCGCGCCGAAGGCCCGGCGGTCGGGCCGACACTGTTGCAAGGCTGAACATGAAACGATCCCCTCATTCGCTACGCCCGCTGCCCCGCCGCGGGCTGTCGGTCCGCCAGGGGCGGCCGGGAGCGGTCTGACATGGCCGGGATTCTGATCATCGCGCACGCCCCGCTCGCCACCGCGCTGCGGGACTGCATCGCGCACATCTACGGCGGCGTGCCCGCCCGCATCGGCTGCATCGACGTGCAGGCGGACAGCGATCCCGCCCAGGTGATGGCGTTCGCGCATGCGGAGCTTGCGCGCCTGAAGGAAGAGAACGGCGCGGTCGTGCTGACCGACATGTACGGCGCGACGCCGGCGAACATCGCGGGCCAGCTCGCGAAGATCGCCGACGTGCGCGTGCTCGCGGGCGTGAACCTGCCGATGCTGGTGCGCGCCGTGTGCTATCGGACGATGCCGCTCGACAAGCTCGTCGACAAGGCGCTGTCCGGCGGCGCGAAGGGCGTACACGAGGTGGCGGCCGGCACGCCGCCGCCGCCGTCGGAAGTCGGTTGCGGGCAGTGCGCGCCGATTCCGCCGGAGCCGCAGCCGCGCACCGAATCGCACTGACCGTTATCCGCTTTCGTTTTAGACCGTGCAGCCGGCGTGCGCCGCCGGCGGCCTCGACCGACCCGACCGATCATCATGCTTCAACAAGAAACCACCATCGTCAACAAACTGGGGCTCCATGCACGCGCATCGGCCAAGCTCACGCAACTGGCCGGCAATTTCCAGTCGGAAGTCTGGATGTCGCGCAACGGGCGCAAGATCAATGCGAAGAGCATCATGGGCGTGATGATGCTCGCGGCCGGCATCGGCAGCACGATCACGATCGAGACCGACGGCCCCGACGAGAAGGAAGCGATGGATGCGCTGCTGAAGCTGATCGCCGACAAGTTCGGCGAAGGCCAGTAAACCGACGCACGGGATCGTTTCCGATTCCAGTCAGAATGCCGCGGATTCCGCGGCTTTTTTTTCGCCGGCAGCATTGATGCGAAACGCGCAATGCTGCGCTGCATGCAGTCAGCGGACACGCGCGGAATTTATAATCGCTATCCGGGGTCATAAGCGCATCGCAGCAGTGTGCCGCGGCTTTTCATGTACAGAGGAGGTGCGCGTGTCCTTCACGCTGCATGGCATTCCCGTCTCACGTGGTATCGCGATCGGGCGAGCGTATCTGATCGCGCCGGCGGCGCTCGACGTCGCCCATTACCTGATCGAGGCGAACCGGATCGACGCCGAGGTCGAGCGCTTTCGCACGGCGCTCGATGCCGTGCATCGCGAGCTCGAAGCACTGCGCGCCGACCTGACCGACGACACGCCGTCCGAAGTCGGCGCATTCATCGACGTGCACGCGATGATCCTCGGCGACGCGATGCTCGTCCAGGAAACGATCGACCTGATCCGCACGCGCCGCTACAACGTCGAATGGGCGCTGACCGAACAGCTCGATCTGCTCACGCGCCACTTCGACGACATCGAGGACGAATACCTGCGCGAGCGCAAGGCCGACATCGAGCAAGTGGTCGAGCGCGTGCTGAAGGCGCTCGCGGGCGCACCGTCGGCCGCCCAGGCGCTCGACGGCGCAGCGGCGAACGGCACGAGCGAGATGATCGTCGTCGCGCACGACATCGCGCCGGCCGACATGATGCAGTTCAAGACGCAGTCGTTCCAGGCGTTCGTCACCGATCTCGGCGGCCGCACGTCGCATACGGCGATCGTCGCGCGCAGCCTCGGCATTCCGGCCGCGGTCGGCGTGCAGCACGCGAGCGCGCTGATCCGTCAGGACGATCTCATCATCGTCGACGGCGATCAGGGCATCGTGATCGTCGATCCGGCGCCGATCGTGCTCGAGGAATACTCGTACCGCCAGTCGGAGAAGCTGCTCGAGCAGCGCAAGCTGCAGCGCCTGAAGTTCTCGCCGACGCAGACCTTGTGCGGCACGCCGATCGCGCTGTACGCGAACATCGAGCTGCCCGACGACGCGAAGGCGGCGGTCGATGCGGGCGCCGTCGGCGTCGGGCTGTTTCGCTCCGAATTCCTGTTCATGCATCAGAAGGAGATGCCGGAAGAGGAGGAGCAGTTCGCCGCGTACAAGCGTGCGGTCGAGTGGATGAAGGGCATGCCCGTCACGATCCGCACGATCGACGTCGGCGCGGACAAGCCTCTCGAAGCGCTCGACGAAGGCTACGAAACCGCGCCGAACCCGGCGCTCGGGCTGCGCGCGATTCGCTGGAGCCTGTCCGAGCCGCAGATGTTCCTCACGCAGTTGCGCGCGATCCTGCGCGCGTCGGCGTTCGGTCAGGTGAAGATCCTGATCCCGATGCTCGCGCATGCGCAGGAGATCGACCAGACGCTCGACCTGATTCGCGAAGCGAAGCGCCAGCTCGACGACGCGGGGCTCGCGTACGATCCGAACGTGCGCGTCGGCGCGATGATCGAGATTCCGGCCGCCGCGATCGCGCTGCCGCTGTTCCTGAAGCGCTTCGATTTCCTGTCGATCGGCACGAACGACCTGATCCAGTACACGCTCGCGATCGACCGCGCCGACAACGCGGTCGCGCATCTGTACGATCCGCTGCATCCGGCCGTGCTGCACCTGATCGCCTACACGCTGCGCGAAGCGAAGCGCGCGGGCGTGCCGGTGTCGGTGTGCGGCGAAATGGCAGGCGACCCGGCGCTCACGCGGCTATTGCTCGGCATGGGGCTCACCGAATTCTCGATGCATCCGAGCCAGTTGCTCGTCGTGAAGCAGGAGATCCTGCGCGCGCATCTGAAGTCGCTCGAAAAGCCGACGGCCGACGTGCTCGCCGCATTCGAGCCCGAGGAAGTGCAGGCGGCGTTGAAGCGCCTCGCAGTCGCCGAACCGCGTGCGGACGCCGCTGCATAATCGCGACGACTAGTCCTCGACGATCATGACGATCGGTGCGCGCACAAGCGCGTCAGTGCCGCTTGCCGCATACCGGGCAGTCGGGCTGGCGCGCGATCTTCATCGTCGTCCATTCCATGCGCAGCGAATCGAGCATCATCAGCCGGCCGTTCAGCGTCGTGCCGATCGCGCCGATCACGCGTAGCGCTTCGGCGGCCTGCATCGCGCCGATGATGCCGACCGTCGGCGCGAACACGCCCATCGTCGCGCACGCGACTTCCTCGAACGGCTGATCCTCCGGAAACACGC
Source organism: Burkholderia sp. BC1 (assembly GCF_052683555.1). Classification (NCBI taxonomy): domain Bacteria; kingdom Pseudomonadati; phylum Pseudomonadota; class Betaproteobacteria; order Burkholderiales; family Burkholderiaceae; genus Burkholderia; species Burkholderia sp. BC1. The sequence continues at coordinate 86,358 of NZ_JBQYLP010000005.1, read as the reverse complement.
ACGCGTAGCAGGGCGCGGCCGCATCGCGGAAGTCGAACGTGCTGATCTGCCCGTCGAAGCGCAGCGCGGCGCCCGATACGAGCGGCACGCCGTGCGCGACGCAGGCGCGGTTGATCGCATGGCGCGTCGCGAAGTTGTCGGTGCAGTCGAGCACGACCGTCGCGTTCGGCACGTGCGCGTCGAGCCATGCGTCGTCGACGCGCTGCGCGACCGCCTGCACGACGACGTCCGGGTTCAGCCGCGCGAGCGTGTCGCGTGCCGATTCGACCTTGCTGCGGCCCACCGACGCGGTGGCGTGCAGGATCTGCCGCTGCAGGTTCGTCAGATCGACCGTGTCGGCGTCGACGAGCGTGATCGTGCCGACGCCCGACGCCGCCAGATACATCGCCGCGGGCGAGCCGAGGCCGCCGGCGCCCACGACGATCGCATGCGCGTCGAGAAAGCGCTGCTGCGCCTCGATGCCGATTTCGTCGACGAGGATGTGGCGGGAATAGCGAAGGAGTTGATCGTCGTTCATGGTGTGTCGTCAGCGATGCCGCCGCGCGAGCGGGCGCGGGCGTACCGGTCTATTCTAGGCGCGCATGAAAAACGGGCCATCGCGGTCTTCCCGCGATGGCCCGTCCGATGTCGGCCGACGCTTACTGCGGCGCCGACGCGGGCTTCGGTGCGGCGGCCGGCTTCGCGGCGGCGCCCGATGCCTTGGCTGCCGCAGCCGGCTTGCCCGCCGCGGTCTTCGTGCTCTCGGCGAGCAGCGACTTCGATTCCTGGACCGGCTTGCCTTCGAGCTTGTTGAGCGCCTGCTGCATCATGAAGTCGTCGGCGCTGCCGAACTCGATTGGCTTGCGATCGCGATCCTTCTGGCGCTGCTCCGGCGTCTTCTTGTCGTTCTGCTCCTCGAGGATGCGCAGCTGATCCATGCGGCGCTGCTCGCGCTCTTCCTGTTCCTTCTTCTCGTTCGGATCCTGCGTGTTCGCGAGGTGGTTCGAATAGTCGACTTCGCGCGTGACGAGCACGTCGTCCGGATCGCCGTCGGCGTACTGATCGACCGGCAGATCGGGCGTGATGCCCTTGTTCTGGATCGAACGGCCGCTCGGCGTGTAGTAGTACGCCGTGGTCAGGCGCAGCGCGGTGTCGGCCGTCATCGGGCGGACCGTCTGCACCGAGCCCTTGCCGAACGTCGTCTTGCCCATGATCAGCGCGCGCTTCGAATCCTGCAGCGCGCCGGCGACGATTTCCGACGCGGACGCCGAATACGCGTTCGTCAGCACGACCATCGGCACCGTCTTGAAGATCGGCGGCAGGCTCTTCAGCGGATCGCCGTCGAAGGACGGCAGCCGGTAGTTGTCGTAGGTGTCGCGATAGACCTGCTTCGAATCCGGAATCTGGCCGTTGGTCGACACGACGACGGAGTCGGGCGGCAGGAACGCGCCGGCGACGCCGACCGCGCTCTGCAGCAGGCCGCCGCCGTTGTTGCGCAGGTCGAGGATCAGGCCCTTCAGGTTCGGCTGCTGGCGCGCGATGTCCTGCAGCTTCGCGGCGAGATCGGGCGTCGTGCGCTCCTGGAAGCTCGTGATGCGGATGTACGCGTAACCCGGATCGAGCATCTTCATCTTGACGCTCTGAACCTTGATGATCGCGCGCGTGACCGTGACCGGGAACGTGCGGTCGTCGCTCTTGCGGAAGATCGTCAGCGTGACCTTCGTGCCCGGCTCGCCGCGCATCTGCTTGACGGCCTTGTCGAGCGTCATGCCGCGCACCGGCTTGTCGTTGATGCGCGTGATCAGGTCTCCCGGACGGATGCCGGCGCGGAATGCAGGCGTGTCTTCGATCGGCGAGATCACCTTGACGAGCCCGTCTTCCTGCGAGATCTCGATGCCGAGACCGGCGAAGCGGCCCTTCGTCTGCTCCTGCAGCTCGTCATAGTCGGTCTTGTCGAGGAACGACGAGTGCGGGTCGAGGCTCGACACCATGCCCTTGATCGCCGCCGTCAGCAGCTTCTTGTCGTCGACCGGCTCGACGTACTCGCGCTTGATCTGGCCGAAGACTTCCGCGAACAGGCGGAGCTGGTCGAGGGGAAGCGGCGCCGTGACGGTCTGCTCGGCCGATGCGGAAATCTGCAGCGTGGCGAACACGCCAGTGGCGAGGCCCGCGGCAATCAGGCCGATGTTCTTCAATTTGATTCGCATAGAGAGTCTGGTGCGGTCGGGAAGCGCGTGGCGGTAGCGGGGATGTAGCGGACAAGTATAACTGTTCGTCCGACAGGTCAGGGGGAACGGCGCGAAACGGCTCGGGGCTCGGACGGCTGGCCGGGCAGCTCGCGCCGGCCGCGCGCACGGGTAGCGCGCGCGACGGCTTCGAAAGCGGATTCGACAGCGCGCGGCCCGCGAAGGTTCGCGCGGCCGTGAAACGCCGCGCCGGGGAGGCCGGCGCGACGCGACGGGCGTCAGCCCGCCTTGCCCTGCTTCGCGACCGCGGCCTGCGCCTTCGCGATCGCTTCCTGGTCGCCGAGGTAATAGTGCTTGATCGGCTTCAGGTTCTCGTCGAGTTCGTAGACGAGCGGCACGCCGTTCGGGATGTTCAGGCCGACGATGTCGCTGTCCGAGATGCCGTCGAGGTACTTGATGAGCGCGCGCAGCGAATTGCCGTGCGCGGCGATCAGCACCTGCTTGCCCGCACGGATCGCCGGCGCGATCGACTCGTTCCAGAGCGGCAGCACGCGGGCGACCGTGTCCTTCAGGCACTCGGTGAGCGGCAGCTGCTCGCGCGGCACCTTCGCGTAGCGCGGATCGTTGTACGGCGCGCGCTCGTCGGTCGGCTCGAGCGCGGGCGGCGGCGTGTCGTAGCTGCGGCGCCAGACGAGCACCTGGTCGTCGCCGAACTTCGCGGCCGTTTCGGCCTTGTTCAGGCCCGACAGCGCCCCGTAGTGGCGCTCGTTCAGCCGCCACGAATGGACGACCGGCAGATACATGAGATCCATCCGGTCCTGCACGTGCCACAGCGTGCGGATCGCGCGCTTGAGCACCGACGTGTACGCGATGTCGAACGTGTAGCCGGCTTCCTTGAGCAGTTCGCCGGCCTGGTAGGCCTCGTTGCGACCCTGTTCGGTGAGGTCGACGTCGACCCAGCCGGTGAAGCGGTTTTCCTTGTTCCACGTCGATTCGCCGTGGCGGATGAGAACGAGTTTGTACATGGATCTTGCGGTCGGTAGTGAAGGAAGCGGTGCGCGTCGCGCGGGGCCCGCAGCCGGGTCCGCCATCGCGCAAGACGGTTATTTTATAATGGCGGGATTGCCCTTTTCCGATTTCTCTTTTTTCGGTGGAATTCCGTGACGTTCTTTACCGATTACACGAACCTGGCCCTCATCGCGATCCTGCTCGTCTCCGGCGGCCTGCTCGCGTGGCCCGCGCTGCGCCGCGGCCGCGGCGGGGTGTCGGCTGCCGAGGCGACGCAGCTCATCAACCGCCGCAACGCGGTCGTGATCGACCTGCGCGCGCCGGCCGAATTCGCGGCCGGCCACCTGCCGTCCGCGCGCCAGGTCGCGGCCGGCGAGCTCGGCGCGAAAATTGCGCAAGTCGCGAAGAACAAGAGCACGCCGGTGCTGCTCGTCTGCCAGAACGGCCAGCAGTCGCAGAAGGCCGCGCGCGAAGTGCAGGCGGCGGGCTACGCCGAAGTGCATGTGCTCGACGGCGGCGTCGCCGCCTGGCAGCAGGCCGGCATGCCGGTCGTCAAACAAGGAGTGGCGAAGTGAACAAGGTTCTGATGTACAGCACGCAAGTGTGTCCGTATTGCATGCAGGCCGAGCGCCTGCTGAAACTGCGCGGCGTCGAGCAGATCGAGAAGGTGCTGATCGACCGCGACCCGGCGCGCCGCGAGGAAATGATGGCCCGCACGGGCCGCCGCACGGTGCCGCAGATCTACATCGGCGAGACGCACGTCGGCGGTTACGACGATCTGTCGAAGCTCGACCGCGAAGGCGGCCTCGTGCCGCTTCTGCAAGCGGCCTGATTAGGGCAGAATGGCCGCCGGCTGCGCCGCGGCCCGCGCAGGATCCATCCGGGGCTGCCGGCATGCGCCGTGCGGCCCGTTACCACTTTTAGGGAAACACCATGTCCGACGTCGAAAACCAACCGTTCTTCAATATCCAGCGCGTCTACCTGAAGGATATGTCGCTCGAGCAGCCGAATTCGCCGGCGATCTTCCTCGAGCAGGACATGCCGTCCGTCGAAGTCGAAGTCGACGTGAAGGCCGAGCGCCTGGCGGAGAGCGTGTTCGAAGTCGTCGTGTCGGGTACCGTCACCGCGAAGGTGAAGGACAAGGTCGCGTTCCTGATCGAGGCGAAGCAGGCCGGCATTTTCGACATTCGCAACATCCCGGACGAACAGCTCGACCCGCTCGTCGGCATCGCCTGCCCGACGATCCTGTTCCCGTATCTGCGTTCGAACATCGCCGACGCGATCACGCGTGCGGGCTTCCCGCCGATCCACCTCGCGGAGATCAACTTCCAGGCGCTGTACGAGCAGCGTCTCGCCCAGCTTCAGCAGCAGCAGGCCGGCGCCGCGGGCGCACCGAACGGCACCGCGCTGAACTGACACGCCACGACCGACCGGTGCTGGGTATGAAAGTAGCCGTCCTCGGCGCCGGCGCCTGGGGCACCGCGCTTGCGGGCCATCTGGCCGCGCGGCACGACACGCTTCTCTGGGCGCGCGACGCCGCGCTGATCGCCGGGCTGCAGGCCCGGCACGAAAATTCCCGCTATCTGGACGGCATCGCGCTGCCCGATGCGCTGCGCTACGACGCCGATCTCGGTGCCGCGCTCGCGCACGGCGCCGCGGACGACGCGCTATGCGTGATCGCCGCGCCGGTTGCGGGGCTGCGCACGCTGTGCCGCGCGATGCGCGATGCCGGCTGCGTGCCGGCGCACATCGTGTGGGTGTGCAAGGGCTTCGAGGCCGACACGCATCTGCTGCCGCATCAGGTGATCGCGGCCGAACTGCCCGAGCAGCTCAGCAACGGCGTGCTGTCGGGGCCGAGCTTCGCGCGCGAGGTCGGGCAGGGGCTGCCGGTCGCGCTGACGGTCGCGAGTGCGTCGGCCGCGTGTCGCGACCGCACGCTGGCCGCGTTCCACCACGGCGCGATGCGTATCTATACAGGCGACGACGTGATCGGCGTCGAGGTCGGCGGCGCGGTGAAGAACGTGCTTGCGATCGCGACCGGCATCGCGGACGGCCTCGGTCTCGGGCTGAACGCGCGCGCGGCGCTGATCACGCGCGGCCTCGCCGAAATGTCGCGGCTCGGCGCGGCGCTCGGCGGGCGCACCGAAACCTTCACGGGGCTCACGGGCCTCGGCGATCTGATCCTGACCGCGACCGGCGACCTGTCCCGCAACCGCACGGTCGGGCTGCAGCTGGCCGCCGGGCGCTCGCTGAGCGACATCCTCGGTGCACTCGGCCACGTCGCCGAAGGCGTACGGTGCGCGCAGGCCGTGCTCGCGCTCGCGCGTGCGCAGTCGATCGAAATGCCGATCACCGAAGCCGTCTGCGGCGTGCTGTTCGACGGCGTCGCGCCGCGCGACGCGGTCAGCGGGCTGCTGCGGCGGGACGCGCGCGCCGAGTAATGTCTACGGCGCAACGCGCGCCGACGCGCATTGGCGCACGGCGCGCGAATGCGCACTACGCTTGAACCGTCTTCGGCGTTTTCGGGAGGGTGTCATGCTGCAGATCGGTTCCACCACGCTCGACGCGCAATGCGTCGACATTACGACGCTCGAGGTCGACGCGATCGTCAATGCCGCGAACGGCTCGCTGCTCGGTGGCGGCGGCGTCGACGGCGCCATCCATCGGGCGGCCGGCCCGGGCCTGCTCGCCGAATGCCGCACGCTCGGCGGCTGCGATACCGGCGATGCGAAACTCACGCGCGGACATCGGCTGCCGGCGCGCTACGTGATCCACGCGGTCGGGCCCGTATGGCACGGCGGCGATCGCGGCGAGCCGCGTCTGCTCGCATCGTGCTACCGGCGCGCGATCGAGCTGGCCGACGAAGCGGGCGCCACGTCGATCGCGTTTCCGGCGATCAGCTGCGGGATCTACCGCTATCCGGCCGACCGCGCGGTCGACATCGCGGTCGGCACGGTCGTCGAGATGCTGCCGCAGGCGCCCGGCATCACGCGCGTGATATTCGCGTGCTTTTCTCCCGACATTTACGACCTGTATCGCGCACGGCTCGCACGCGCGTAGCGGCGCCCGCGCGCGCGCCGCGTCATGCGCCGCCTTCGAAGCCGGCCTGGCGCCAAGCTTCGAACACGACCACGGCGACCGTATTCGACAGGTTCATGCTGCGGTTGCCCGGCCGCATCGGCAGCCGCACGCGTTGCTCGGCGGGGAAGCGCTCGAGCAGTTCGGCCGGCAGCCCGCGCGTTTCCGAACCGAACACGAACCAGTCGCCCGGCAGGAACGCGCGATCGTGGAAGCGGCTCGAACCGCGCGTCGTGAACGCGAAGATCCGTGCGGGATCGGGCGATTCGGCCGCGACGAACGCGTCCCAGTCGCGGTGGACGCGCATCTGCGCGTATTCGTGATAGTCGAGCCCCGCGCGGCGCATTTTCGCGTCGTCGAGCGGGAAGCCGAGCGGCTCGATCAGATGCAGGCGCGCGCCCGTATTGGCGCACAGACGGATCACGTTGCCGGTGTTCGGCGGAATTTCGGGAGCGACGAGGACGACGTTGAACATGTTCGGGTTCGGCTGTGCCGTACGGCCCGGGCGCGTACGCCCGCGCCATACGGCCGGTTCATCACGGCCGCCCGCGCGTGAGGCGGGCGGCATTCGTATCTGCAATCCAGTCAATCTCGCGCCGTGCGCAACGCGACCAGATTCGTCACGCGCGCGGCGCCGGCGGCCTTCAGCGCGTGGGCGCTCGCCGCGAGCGTCGCGCCGGACGTCATCACGTCGTCGACGAGCGCGACGTGGCGGCCCGCGACATCGCCGCAGACCGCGAACGCGGCGGCGACATTGTCGCGCCGCGCGCGCCGGTCGAGCCGCGACTGCGGCGCGGTGTCGGCCACACGCACGAGCAGCGCGGCGTCGGCGCGCACGCCGAGCCGCCGCGCGAGCGGCCGCGCGATCGCCCAGGCCTGGTTGTAGCCGCGCCGCACGAGCCGGCTGCGCGACAGCGGCACCGGCGCGACGACGTCGATCGTGCCGGCGCCGGGCGTGTCGTCGATCAGCCGCGCGAGCCGCGCCGCGAATTCCGTGCCGAGCGCGAGCCGTGCATGGAACTTCAGATCGCGCGCGAGCCGGTCGAGCGGCGGCCGATAGTCGGCGAGCGCGAGCGTCGCATCGAACGGCGGCGCCGCATTGCGGCACGCGTCGCACCGATACGCGTGCGCGCCGCGCGAACGCGGCCGTCCGGCACCGAGCGGCATCGCGCAGACGGCGCAGCGCAGCCGCGCTTCGTTCCAGTACGCGGCGTCGCAGGCGGCGCATATCACGGCATGTGACAAATTGCCGCACAGCGCGCAGCGGTTCGGCAGCGCAGCCGCGGCGATGCGCACGGCGAGCTGACCGACCTGCGACAAAACGACGCGCAGCGGATGTGGAACGGAACGGCGGACCATCGCGAACACTCCTTGCGGCCCGGCTTCGCTGAAGCGTGCAGGGCGAGCGAGTATACTTCGGGCTCTTCGCCAGTGTGCCCGACATGTCCCCAGCTTCGACTCCAACCGGCCGTCCGGCCAATGACGCACGGCGCCTGCGGCGGATCTTCGACCGCCGTGCCGCCGCGTTCGACGCGGTCGCGTTCCTGCCGCGCGAGATCGCGCAGCGCATGTGCGAACGCCTCGAATACATCAAGGTGAATCCGACGGCCGTGCTCGACGCGGGTTGCGGCTCGGGCGACGACCTGCCGGCGCTGCGCGCGCGGTTCCCGGAGGCGCCGGTGTTCGGCGTCGACCTGTCGCATGCGATGCTCGCGCGCGCCGCGCAGCGCGAGCTCGAGCAGACGAGCTGGCGCCGCTGGCTGCCTGCATCGCTCGGCCGGGCGCTCGGACAGCGCGGGCCGCGCGTCGCGCAGGCCGATTTCTCGGCGCTGCCGTTCGCGGACGGCGGATTCGAGCTGGTCTGGTCGAATCTCGCGCTCCACTGGCATTCGCGTCCCGACACGGTGTTCCCCGAATGGCAGCGCGTGCTGCGCGTGAACGGCCTGCTGATGTTCAGCACGCTCGGCCCCGACACGCTGCGCGAACTGCGCGCCGCCTGCGCCGACGCGGAAGCGGCGCTCGGCATCGCGCCCGCGGCCGCACGCGTGATCGATTTCGTCGACATGCACGATCTCGGCGACATGCTCGTCGAAAGCGGCTTCGAGATCCCGGTGATGGACCAGGAAGTGCTGACCGTCACGTACAAGTCTGCCGAGTCGCTGCTCGCCGACGTGCGCCGCTGGGGCGCCTATCCGTTTGCGCGCACGGCGCCGCTGCACGCGTCGCGGCGCTTTCGCGACGCGCTCGCGAACGCGCTGGAAGCGCGCCGCCGCGCGGACGGCACGATCCCGCTGACGTTCGAAGTGATCTACGGCCACGCCTGGAAGGCGGTGCCGCGCACGACGCCGGAAGGGCACGGGATCGTGCGTATCGAGGACATCGGAAAGGGGCGTCCGAAGAATCGGTAAGGCGGTAAAGAGGGGTTTTGTTATGTCTGAAATTAGCGGCGCGAAGCGGGGTCGAATTGAGGCCGGAAATGGCCGGAAAGCTTGTCGCGCTTGGCTCGCGGGCCGATAGGCGCTTGCTTGTGGATGCCATTGAACCCGCCTATAATGCGTCAGCTTGTCGTCCCGGGGTCCCCGCAATACGGGGCGGCGAGTCCGATGCAGGCATGCATCGCATGCCATTCGCGTGAGGCGGCGATGGAAGCAGCGAGGGTGTTGGCGGAGACGGCGAATGGCGAACCGGTCCTGAAGGACTGGCTCATGAAGCGCAACTGTTCGGTGTCGCCGCGCCAGTTCGTGCTGTTTTACGCGTCGCTCGCATGCTTCTCGCTGGCGATTGCGGCATTGCTGATGTGGCGTGGGGTATGGCTCGTCATGCCCTTCACCGGAATCGAGTTGCTGGTCGTGGGCGTCGCGTTTGCGATCTACGCCCGCCATGCGGTCGATTACGAGCGCATCAGGCTGTTTCCGCACCGGCTCGTGATCGAGCGGATGGATGCGGAGCGGTTCACGCAGATCGAATTCAACCCGCGCTGGGTGCGGGTCGAACCGGGCGCGACGCCACGCGATCCGATTCGGCTGGTGTCGCGCGGGCAGACCGTCGTAATCGGGCAGCATCTCGCGCAGTACAAGCGTGCGCAGTTCGCCGACGAACTGCGCGTAGCGCTCCGGCGCTGCGGCTGATGAAGCGCTCGCCGGGAGGCAACCGCAGGCGGCTTGCGACGGGGGAGGGTTTGAATGGAAATTTTGGGTAAGGATGCTATGAAAACAATCAAGCGAGCCCTCACGGGCGTGCTGGCATGCAGCGGATTGCTCTTTGCCGGTGCCGCTCTGGCGGTCGGTGACAGCCCGGGCGGCCCCCGCGTCAACGAGATCAACCTGCAGCCGCCCGTCACGAAGATCGCCGAGGAGCTCTACGATCTCCACACGATGATGCTGATCCTCTGTACGGTGATCTTCGTCGGCGTGTTCGGCGTGATGTTCTATTCGATCTTCGCGCACCGCAAATCCAAGGGCCACAAGGCCGCCAATTTCCATGAAAGCACGACCGTCGAAATCATCTGGACGATCGTGCCGTTCATCATCGTCGTGCTGATGGCGCTGCCGGCCACGAAGGCCGTCGTCGCGATGAAGGACACGACCAACGCCGACCTGACGATCAAGGTCACCGGTTATCAGTGGAAGTGGGGTTACGACTACGTGAAGGGCCCGGGCGAGGGCATCAGCTTCCTGTCGACGCTCACGACCCCGCGCGACGAAGTGATGGGCAAGAAGCCGATCACCGAAACCTATCTGCAGGAAGTCGACAACCCGCTCGTCGTGCCGGTCAACAAGAAGATCCGCATCATCACGACCGCGAACGACGTCGTGCACTCGTGGTACGTGCCCGCGTTCGGCGTGAAGCAGGATGCGATTCCGGGCTTCGTGCGCGACACCTGGTTCAAGGCCGACAAGGTCGGCACGTTCCGCGGCTTCTGTACCGAACTGTGCGGCAAGGAGCACGCGTACATGCCGGTCGTCGTCGAAGTGCTGTCGGACGACGACTACGCGAAGTGGGTCAGCGCGCAGAAGGCGAAGCTCGCCGGCGCGGCGGTCGATCCGAACAAGGTCTATACGATGGCCGAACTCGTCTCGCACGGCGAGGACGTCTACAAGGCGAACTGCGCGGCATGCCACCAGGTGAACGGCAAGGGCCTCGGCGCCTTCCCGGCGATGGACGGCAGCCCGATCGTGAACGGCCCGATCGCCGGCCACCTCGAGCGCGTGCTGCACGGCAAGGGCGCGATGCCGTCGTGGGCGTCGCTGTCGGATCTCGACATCGCATCGGTCGTCACGTACGAGCGCAATTCGTGGGGTAACCACAAGAACGATCTGCTGCAGCCGAAGCAAGTGGCCGACGCGCGCAACGGCAAGATGCCGGAAGACACCGCGGGTGGCGCAGCGACCGCATCGGCGCCGGCCGAAGCGGCTTCGGCGCCGGCGCAGGCCGCGTCGGGCGCAGCGCAACAGCCGGCGGCATCGGCTGCGCTGTCGACGATCTACTTCGAGACGGGCAAGAGCGCGCTGCCGGCCGACGCGAAAGCGGCAATCGCCGCAGCGGCCGACTATGCGAACGCGCATCCGGACGCGAAGCTCACGCTGTCGGGCTTCACCGACAAGACGGGCTCGGCCGACGCGAACGCCGAACTGGCCAAGCATCGGGCGCAGGCCGTGCGCGACGCGCTGAAGGCGGCGGGCGTGGCGGAAGACCGCATCATTCTCAAAAAGCCGGAAACGATCACGGGCGGGGCAGACGCGAAGGAAGCCCGGCGGGTCGAGATCGGGCCGGCGGCTTGACGTGTCGCCGAGTTTGTCGACGTATTCGCATTAGGAGATTCTCATGTCTAGCATCGGGCACGACGTAGCCGCGGGCCACGCGCACGACGACCACGCGCACGAAACGCCGCACGGCTGGCGGCGCTGGCTGTTCGCCACTAACCACAAGGACATCGGTACGCTGTACCTGCTGTTCTCGTTCATCATGTTCCTGTCGGGCGGCGTGATGGCGCTCGGCATCCGTGCCGAGCTGTTCCAGCCCGGCCTGCAGATCATGCGTCCGGAGTTCTTCAACGAACTCACGACGATGCACGGCCTGATCATGGTGTTCGGCGCGATCATGCCGGCGTTCGTCGGCTTCGCGAACTGGATGATTCCGCTGCAGATCGGCGCATCCGACATGGCGTTCGCGCGGATGAACAACTTCAGCTTCTGGCTGCTGCCGGTCGCGGCGGTGCTGCTGGTCGGCTCGTTCTTCGCGCCGGGCGGCGCGACGGCCGCGGGCTGGACGCTCTACGCGCCGCTGTCGACGCAGATGGGCCCGGGCATGGACTTCGCGATCTTCGCGGTGCACATCATGGGCGCGTCGTCGATCATGGGCGGCATCAACATCGTCGTGACGATCCTGAACATGCGCGCGCCGGGCATGACGCTGATGAAGATGCCGATGTTCGCATGGACCTGGCTGATCACCGCGTACCTGCTGATCGCCGTGATGCCGGTTCTGGCGGGCGCGATCACGATGGTGCTGTTCGACCGTCACTTCGGCACGTCGTTCTTCAACGCGGCAGGCGGCGGCGACCCGGTCATGTACCAGCACATCTTCTGGTTCTTCGGCCACCCCGAGGTGTACATCATGATTCTGCCGGCGTTCGGGATCGTGTCGCAGGTGATCCCGGCGTTCTCGCGCAAGACGCTGTTCGGCTATAGCTCGATGGTGTACGCGACGGCCTCGATCGCGATCCTGTCGTTCATGGTCTGGGCGCACCACATGTTCGCGACCGGCATGCCGGTCACCGGCCAGCTGTTCTTCATGTACGCGACGATGCTGATCGCGGTGCCGACCGGCGTGAAGGTGTTCAACTGGCTCGCGACGATGTGGCGCGGTTCGATGACGTTCGAAACGCCGATGCTGTTCGCGATCGGCTTCCTGTTCGTGTTCACGTTCGGCGGCCTGACGGGCCTGATGCTCGCGATGGCGCCGCTCGACATCCAGTATCACGGCACCTACTTCGTGGTCGCGCACTTCCACTACGTGCTGGTCGCGGGTTCGCTGTTCGCGCTGTTCTCGGGCTGGTACTACTGGTCGCCGAAGTGGACGGGCTGGATGTACAACGAGACGCGCGGCAAGATCCACTTCTGGGCGTCGATGATCTTCTTCAACCTGACGTTCTTCCCGATGCACTTCGTCGGTCTCGCGGGCATGCCGCGCCGCTATGCGGACTACCCGGCGCAGTTCACGGACTTCAACCAGGTCGCGACGATCGGCGCATTCGGCTTCGGCCTCGCGCAGGTGTACTTCCTGTTCGCGGTCGTGCTGCCGGCCTACCGTGGCGGCGGCGAGCTGGAGAAGGCGTCGGACAAGCCGTGGGACGGCGCGACCGGCCTCGAATGGACGGTGCCGAGCCCGGCTCCGTTCCACACGTTCGAGCAACCGCCGCACGTCGAATAAGTTTCACCGCGCGTTCCGCCGCTGCCTGCCGCGCAGGCAGGCGCGGCGGACGCCCGAACCGAAGTATCAGATGACCCGGAATCCACAACAAAGACGTACGCCCGAGCAGATCCGCGCGGGCAACAAGCGGCTCGGCCTGATCCTGCTCGTGATCGTCGCCGTCTTTTTTGTGGGTGTCGTGATCAAGCAGTGGTGGCTGTCCACTCACTGACGCAGAAACCGATGCAGTAGCGAGGAAGTTGTCGTATGTCGAAGCCGGAAGCGGGCGCCGCCGATCGCGCGTTCAACCGTTCGATGCTGGTGAAGCTGTTCGTCGTCGCCGCGCTGATGTTCGGGTTCGGCTTCGCACTGATTCCGATGTATCGCGCGATCTGCCAGATCACGGGCATCAACAATCTGTTGCAGCGCGACGTCAGCGAGCGCGAGGCGAAGAATACGCAGGTCGACACGAGCCGGACGGTGTCGGTCGAGTTCGACGCGAATGCACGCGGGCCGCTCGGCTTCAAGCCCGAGCACAACAGCCTCGACGTGCATCCGGGCGAGCTGACGACGATCGTGTACGACGTGACGAACGGGCAGAGCCGGCCGGTCGTCGCGCAGGCGATTCCGAGCTACGCGCCGAAGCAGGCGACGGAGTTCTTCAAGAAGATCGAGTGCTTTTGCTTCACGCAGCAGACGCTGGCCGCGAACGAGTCGCGCAAGATGCCGGTGGTGTTCGTGATCGATCCGAAGTTGCCGAAGGACGTGAAGACGATCACCTTGTCGTACACGTTCTTCGAACTGAATACGCCGGCAGTCGCAGCGCCGGCCGCGCCCGGAACGTCCGCGCAGCGTGCGGCGGCGAAGCCGGATGCATGACGACGGAGGCGGGACGATGACGGAGCCCACGCGCAGCGGCGGGTTCGGCCAGGCGCTCAGAGCGGTGCTGTGGTCGTTTTTCGGCGTGCGCAAGCGGCGCGATCTCGAAGCCGACGCGACGCAGCTCAATCCGCTGCACGTGCTGATCGTCGCGCTGCTCGCCGCGGCCGCGTTCATCGGCGTGCTGATCCTGATCGTGCGCGCGGTGGTCGGCTGACGGACGGAACAATGCAATGCGCGGTGCCACGGCGCCGCGTGCAGGAAAGAGCGGCGGCGGTCGCGCCGCGCAAGAAATAAAGCCGGAGCGGTTTCCGGTACACAAATTGGACTGAAGTGGAGAATCAAGCATGAGCGGTCAAAACCAGACCCCGTACTATTTCGTGCCGCATCCGTCGCAGCATCCGATCAGCGCGGCCGTCGGCCTGCTGGTCATGCTCGGGTCGGTGGCGCTGTGGATCAACGGTCATGACTGGGCACCGTACACGGCGCTGCTCGGCCTGCTGTGGCTGCTCTTCACGCTGTACCACTGGTTCGGCGATTCGATCGCCGAGTCCGAAGGCGGGCACTACGGCAAGAACGTCGACAAGTCGTACCGCTGGAGCATGAGCTGGTTCATCTTCTCGGAAGTCATGTTCTTCGGCGCGTTCTTCGGCGCGCTGTTCTATGCACGCGAAATCGCGCTGCATCAGCTCGGCAGCCTCGACTACAAGCTGATCTGGCCGGATTTCTCCGCCGTGTGGCCGAACGAAGGGCCGGCCGCGCTCGCCGGTCACTTCAAGACGATGGGCCCGTGGCCGATCCCGACGCTGAACACCGCGCTGCTGCTGTCGTCGGGCGCGACGCTGACGGTGTCGCACCACGCGCTGCGCGACGATCACCGCAAGAAGGCGATCGCGTGGCTCGCGGCAACGCTCGTGCTCGGCGTCTGCTTCCTGTTTCTGCAGGGCTTCGAGTACTTCCACGCGTACAACGAACTGAACCTGACGCTCGGCTCGGGCATCTACGGCTCGACGTTCTTCCTGCTGACGGGCTTCCACGGCTTCCACGTGTTCCTCGGCGGCACGATGCTCGCGGTCGTGCTGGTGCGGATGATCCGCGGCCACTTCAAGCCCGATCACCACTTCGCGTTCGAAGGCGCCGCGTGGTACTGGCACTTCGTCGACGTCGTCTGGCTCGGCCTGTACGTCGTCGTCTACTGGCTGTAAATGGACGAACGGCCCGCGCAGCGATGCGCGGGCCGTTTTCATTGGTGCGGACGGGGCAGCGGCTGGCTGCCGGCGACCAGCACCGCCCCGGCGCCGCCGCGACTCAGTCAGGCGGCGCTTTTGCTTGGCGGCGCGGCGGTGCGGCGAAATGCCACAGCGGCCGCGCGGCATCAACGTCCGATCGGCAGCCCGGTCGAATGGATCCAGCCCATCCAGTTCGCGAACAGGATGAACAGGAACAGCGAGATCGACAGCCCGACGCGGGTGGCAAGCGACCAGACCATGCGCTTCGTATGGCCGCGGTCGTGCATCATGAAATAGAGCGCCGAGCCCATGCTGGCAATGATGAGGACGAAGGCGATGGGAACGAGTATGTGCATGACACGAACCGGACGACGGCAATTCGAAAGGAAGAGGATAATTATCGCACTTCGCTTTTGCGCGTGCGCCCCGCGGGCGGTGCGATGAAGATCCGCTGGCTGCCTGCGCTGCTGATTCTCGCCGTCGTCGCGGTCACGATCCGGCTCGGCTTCTGGCAGCGCGACCGCGCACACCAGAAGGAAGCGCTGCAGGCGAACATCGTGCGCTACGAGCACGCGGCGCCCGTCGACATCGGCGCGCAGCCGATTCCGCTCGCGGCGATCGAGTTTCACCGCGTCCGCGCGAAGGGCCGCTTCATCCCCGAGCAAGCGGTGTTCCTCGACAATCGGCCGTATAACGACCAGCCGGGTTTTTACGTCGTGATGCCGTTTAAACTCACGGGCGGCGGCTACGTGCTGG
Source organism: Burkholderia sp. BC1 (assembly GCF_052683555.1). Taxonomy (NCBI): domain Bacteria; kingdom Pseudomonadati; phylum Pseudomonadota; class Betaproteobacteria; order Burkholderiales; family Burkholderiaceae; genus Burkholderia; species Burkholderia sp. BC1. Next base: position 70,832 of record NZ_JBQYLP010000005.1, on the reverse strand, counting down.
TCAACCGCGGCTGGCTGCCGCGCAACATCGCGGATCGCACCGCGATCGAGCCGTTCGCCACGCCGGTCGGCGACATCGAGATCGAAGGCATCGCGCGCGCCGACGCAACGCGCGCGTTCGAGCTCGGCGAAGGCGGTTCCGCGCCGCATCAGAAGATCCGGCAGAACCTGGACGTCGCCGCGTATGCGAAGGAAACGGGGCTGCCGCTGCAGCCGTTCGTGATCCAGCAGACGAGCGACGACGGCGACAAGCTCGTGCGCGACTGGCCGGCGGCGACGACCGGCGTCGAGCGCAATTACGGTTACATGTTTCAGTGGTGGGGCATGGCGGCGGCCGCGCTCGGTTTCGGCCTGTACGCGGCGCGGCGTGCGGCGAAGAAATCGGCCGGCGCGTGAGCGCGATGCCCCAACGCGGCGCCTGCGCCGCGCGTTCGTTTCGAGAGGTCTGATTTGTCGATCCAATCTTCCCGTCGGGATCCGGCGGCGACGCCGGTTTCGCCGGCGGCCCGCAAGCGCGGCCGCTGGATGCTCGTGCTGCTCGGGCTCGTCTGTGCGGCGCCGATGCTCGCGTCCTACTTCACCTACTACGTGATCAAGCCGAAGGGCGGCTCGACCAACTACGGCACGCTGATCGAGCCGCAGCGGCCGATTCCGGCGAACCTCGTCGTGACCGACGAGGCCGGCAAGCAGGTGCCGCTGGCATCGCTGCGCGGCGTGTGGCTGTTCGTGATGACCGATCGCAGCGCCTGCGACGAAGCGTGCGTGAAGAAGCTCTATTTCATGCGGCAGATCCGCGTCACGCAGGCGGGCGAGCGGCACCGGATCACGATGGTGTGGCTGCGCAGCGATGCGGGCGCGGTCCCGCAGAAGGTGCTCGAGGCCTATCCGGATACGCGGCGCCTCGTCGCCGATCCGGCCGCGGTCGCCGCGTGGCTGCCGGCCGATAGCGGCACGCAGGATACCGACCATCTGTACCTGGTCGACCCGAACGGCAATCTGATGATGCGTTTCCCGAAAGACCCGAACCCCAGCAAGATCAAGACGGACGTCACGAAGCTGCTGAAGTGGTCGAGCATCGGTTAACTCGACACGACGAGGCACCATGTCCTATTTGCTGCAACTCGGCCTGATCGGCATCTGCATCGCGCTGCTGCCGCTGTCGTACGTATGGGTGAAGGCCGACGACGACAAGTTCCGCAAGCTCGTGTGGGTCACGACCTTCCTGACGCTCGACCTCGTGATGTTCGGCGGCTTCACGCGGCTGACCGATTCGGGCCTCGGCTGCCCGGACTGGCCCGGCTGCTACGGCACGTCGTCGCCGTTCATCGCGCATGCGGCGATCACGGCCGCGCACCAGGCGATGCCGACCGGCCCCGTCAGCATGACGAAGGCGTGGATCGAGATGATCCACCGCTATTTCGCGATGGCGATCGGCGTGCTGATCATCGCGCAGGTCGTGATCGCGTGGTCGGCGAAGCTGCGCCGCCGGCCGCTGCACGTGTCGCCGTGGTGGCCGACGAGCCTGCTGCTGCTGATCGTCGTGCAGGGCATCTTCGGGGCGTGGACGGTCACGATGAAGCTGCAGCCGGTGATCGTCACGACGCACCTGCTGCTCGGGCTCACGCTGCTCGGCACGCTCGGCTGGCTCGCCGCGCGCCAGACGCCGCTGCCCGCGCACGACCCGGAAGCCGGCCGCTATCGCGCGGCCGCGCTCGCGGCGCTCGTGCTGCTCGTCGTGCAGATCGCGCTCGGCGGCTGGGTCAGCACGAACTACGCGGTGCTCGCCTGCACCGACTTCCCGACCTGCAACGGCCAGTGGATTCCGCCGATGAACTTCGAGCAGGGCTTCCATCTGTGGCGCGCGCTCGGGATGACGCGCGACGGCGAGGCGATCACGCAGGACGCGCTCGTCGCGATTCACTGGACGCACCGGACGTTCGCGTTCGTCGTCGTCGCGTATCTGATCGCGTTCGCGCTGAAGATGCGCCGCTTCGAGTCGCTGCGGCGGCCCGCGAACGGCGTGCTGCTGGTCGTCGTGCTGCAGTTCGTGACCGGCCTGACCAACATCGTGCTGCAGTGGCCGCTGCCGGTCGCGGTCGCGCACAACGGCGGCGCCGCGATCCTGCTGCTGCTCGTCGTCATGTTAAACTTTCGCATCCTTTCAAGCCGCCCCGGCCGTGTCGTGCAGCCTGCGCGCGACGCCGCCGCGGCGTGACCGTCCCCATGCAAAGCACCCTCTCCCAATCGCCCGGTAGCCGCTTTTCCCAGTACATGGCGCTGACGAAGCCGCGTGTCACGCAGCTTGCGGTGTTCTGCGCGGTGATCGGCATGTTCCTCGCGACGCCGGGCATGGTGCCGTGGCATGTGCTGATCGGCGGCACGGTCGGCATCTGGCTGCTGGCCGGCGCCGCATTCGCGATCAACTGCCTCGTCGAACAGAAGGTCGACGCGATGATGCGCCGCACCGCGTGGCGCCCGTCCGCGCGCGGCGAGATCACGACGCCGCAGATCCTGCTGTTCTCGGCCGTGCTCGGCAGCCTCGGCGCATGGACGCTCTACACGTTCACGAATGCGCTGACGATGTGGCTGACGATCGCGACCTTCGTCGGCTACGCGGTGATCTACACGCTGCTGCTCAAGCCGATGACGCCGCAGAACATCGTGATCGGCGGCGCGTCGGGCGCGATGCCGCCCGCGCTCGGCTGGGCGGCGGTCACGGGCGCCGTGCCGGGCGACGCGTGGATCCTCGTGCTGATCATCTTCGTGTGGACGCCGCCGCATTTCTGGGTGCTCGCGCTGTATCGCCGCAAGGATTACGAGAACGCCGGCCTGCCGATGCTGCCCGTCACGCACGGCGAGAAGTTCACGCGGCTGCACATCCTGCTCTACACGGTGATCCTGTTCGCGGTCACGATGATGCCGTTCATCTCGGGGATGAGCGGCGCCGTCTACCTGACGAGCGCGGTGCTGCTCGGCGCGGTGTTCCTCGCGTATGCGTGGAAGATCTACCGCGACTATTCGGACGAACTCGCCCGCAAGGCCTTCCGTTATTCGATCGTCTATCTGTCGCTGCTGTTTGCCGCGCTGCTCGCCGATCACTACGCGCGCCCGCTGCTCGGCGTGTAACCGCACGGTTTGAACGCAATGCTCCACTCATGGTTCGGGCGCCGCGCGCGCCAGCGCTGGGCGCTCGTCTGCGCATTCGCGGCGGCGCTGCTGCTCGCCGCCTGCGACAACGCGCCGAAATTCCAGAATCTCGACATCACCGGCAACACGCAGTTCGGCAGCGATTTCGCGTTGCCCGACACGAGCGGCAAGGTGCGCACGCTCGCCGACTTCAAGGGCAAGGCCGTCGTGATGTTCTTCGGCTATACGCGCTGCCCGGACGTGTGTCCGACGACGATGGCCGAATTGTCCGAAGCGCTGAAGCAGCTCGGGCCCGATGCCGCGAAGCGCGTGCAGGTGCTGTTCGTGACGGTCGATCCCGAGCGCGATACGCCCGCGCTGCTCGGCCAGTATGTGCCCGCGTTCGATCCGTCGTTCATCGGGCTGCGTCCGGCCGACGACGCGCAGCTGAAGAAGGTGACGAAGGATTTCCGCGTCTATTATGCGAAAGTGCCCGGCAAGACGCCGGGCAGCTACACGATGGATCACACGGCCGCGAGCTACGTGTTCGATCCGGACGGCAAGCTGCGCCTGTTCGTGCGCGACGGTCAGGGCCCCGGCCCGTGGGTGCACGACCTGAAGCTGCTGATCGGCTGAGCGGCCGGCATGCCGTGCCTGTCCGGGCGTTCGACCCGGCAGGCGCGTGACGGCCGCGAGCCGCCGTCACGCGTTCCTTCTTTTTCTCCCGCCTTTTTGCTCATCGCCCTTGTCGGCGCGTGCGCGCCGTACATGCAGGGTGGTGCCGGCGCGCATCGCCCGTATCGCGTTACGGCAGCGCCGGCACGTTGAAGCCGGTCGCCGCGCGCGTGATGCGGAATTCCGTCACGCGATAGGTCGCGAGCCCTTCGGTGACGAACGGATCGGTCTGCAGTATCGCTTCCAGCGCGTCGCGATCGATGCGCGCCGCGAGGATCACGCCGCCTGCACGCGGCACCTTCGGCCCGGCCGCGATGAAGATGCCCTTGTCGAGCAGCGGCTGCAGATACGCGCGGTGGCGTTCGAGCGCGTCGTCGATGCGCTCGAGCGACGCGGTGTAGTGGATGTCGATGACGTACATGTCGAAATGGCCTCGGAGTGTCGCCGGCGCATTGCGCGCACCGGTCAGCGGACCTTTGTAGCACAGCGGGCGTTCGCTGTCGTGCCGGGTGCCGCGCCGTATTCAAGTTGTAAGCGCTACTGCCGTAAATACGGGGGCAACCGTTTGCGCGCGGCGGCCTGCGCGCGCATCGACATCGACAACAGGGCACCTCCGATGAGCAGAATGAGTTTGAATCGCAAGCTATGGCTCGCGCTTGCGCTGGTATGGATCGGTCTGCTCGGCGTTGGCGCGTGGAGCGCGTACGAAACGCGCGCGACGATGCTTGCCGAGCGCAAGGAAGGGATCACGAATCTCGTCGACGCGGCGGCCGGCATCGTGAAGTCGTACTGCGCGCTCGCGCAGAGCGGCACGCTGCCGGAGGCCGATGCGAAGCGCGACGCGCTCGCGAGCCTCGCCGCGATGCGCTACGGCGACGCGGGCTACGTGTTCGTGATGGACTCGAAGCCGGTCGTGCTGATGCATCCGACGCTGCCGAAACTCGTCGGCACGCAGGTCGGCGATTATCTCGATCCTGACGGCAAGCCGCTGTTCGTGACGATCCTGAATGCCGCGAAGGCGACCGGCAGCGGCTTCGCCGAATATCGCGGCCGGCTGCCGCATAGCGAGACCGCGGTGCCGAAGATCAGCTACGTCACGCGTTTCGCGCCGTGGGACTGGAACATCTCGAGCGGCGTGTTCGTGAAGGACATCGATACCGTCTACTACCGGACGCTCGCCGGCCACCTCGTCGTCGTGCTCGTGATCGGCGTTCTGATCAGCGCCGCGATGCTCGTGATCATCCGCAACGTGCGCCGCAGCCTCGGCGGCGAGCCCGATGCGGCCGCCGCGCTCGCGATGCGCATCGCGCAGGGCGACCTGACGCAGCCGGTGCCGGTGCGCGCCGGCGATCGCACCAGCATGATGGCCGCGATGCGCGACATGCAGGCGCGGCTGCAGGCGACGATGGGCGGGATCCGGCAGTCGGCCGAGTCGATCGCGGCCGCGAGCCGCCAGATCGCGGCCGGCAACGACGATCTGTCGCAGCGTACCGAGGAGCAGGCTGCGTCGCTCGAGGAAACGGCCGCAAGCATGGAGCAGCTGACGGCAACCGTGAAGCAGAACGCGGACAACGCGCGGCAGGCGAGCGGGCTCGCGAACAACGCATCGGAGATCGCGCGCACGGGCCACGACGTCGTGAGCCGCGTGATCGTCACGATGGGCGAGATCGACGACAGCTCGCGCAAGATCGCCGACATCATCGGCGTGATCGAAGGGATCGCGTTCCAGACCAACATCCTCGCGCTGAACGCGGCCGTCGAGGCGGCGCGTGCGGGCGAGCAGGGGCGCGGCTTCGCGGTCGTGGCCGGCGAAGTGCGTTCGCTCGCGCAGCGCAGCGCGACGGCCGCCAAGGAAATCCGCGAACTGATCGTCGACTCGGTCGAGCGCGTGCGCAACGGATCGACGCTCGTCGGCCAGGCCGGCACGACGATGGGCGAGATCCTGCAGGCGGTCGCGCGCGTGACCGACATCATGGGCGAGATCGCCGCCGCGTCGGAGGAGCAGGCGAGCGGCATCACGCAGGTGGGACGCGCGGTCACGCAGATGGATCAGGTCACGCAGCAGAATGCGGCGCTCGTCGAGCAGGCGGCCGCGGCGGCCGCGTCGCTGCAGGAGCAGGCCGGGCGGCTGCGCGATGCGATCGGCGCGTTCCGTGTCGGCGATTCGGCCGAAGCGGCGCCGCGTGCGCACGCCGACGAGCGGGCCTTCGAGCGGGCCTTCGAGCGGCACGACGCCGACAGCGAGACGGTCGCCGCCTGACGCGCGGCGTGCCACGCGCACCGAGATATGGGGCACGGCGGCACGGCCCGGCGGGGCGGGCTGCGGCCCCGACGAAACGGCCGGCGCCACGGCCCGCGCCGGCACCGTCGCGGTGCATACCCATATGAGCGGGATGTATTTCACTTCCCGCCGATCCTGTGACACCATTTGCCCCTTGCTGCGAGTCGGGGGATACCCGTATCGCGCCCCATTTCCAGTTTGCAAGAAAGCGAGAAACCAGATGAAGCGTCGCAGTCTCCTGAAAGTCTTTTCCGTGCTGGCCGCCGGTGCCGCGCTGACGATGTCGGCGGGCGCGCACGCCGAAGACAAGGTCATCAAGGTCGGCACGGTCGCCGGTCCGGATGCCGAGGTGTGGCAGGTCGTGCAGAAGGTGGCGAAGGAGAAGGAAGGCCTGAACGTGAAGGTCGTCGAGTTCAACGACTACGTGCAGCCGAACGCGGCGCTCGACGCGGGCGATCTCGACGCGAACAGCTTCCAGCACCAGCCTTATCTCGACAGCCAGGTGAAGCAGCGCGGCTACAAGATCGTGACGGCCGGTCTGACCTACATCTCGCCGATCGGCGTCTATTCGAAGAAGTTCAAGTCGCTGAAGGAGCTGCCGCAAGGCGCGAAGATCGCGGTGCCGAACGATCCGTCGAACGAGAACCGCGCGCTGCTGCTGCTGCAGGCGCAGGGCGCGATCAAGCTGAAGGCCGGCGCCGGCACGGGCGGCAACAACGCGACGGTGCTCGACATCGCCGACAATCCGAAGAAGCTGAAGATCTCCGAGCTCGACGCCGCGCAACTGCCGCGCGTGCTGCCGGACGTCGACGCGGCCGTGATCAACACGAACTACGCGCTCGCCGCGAACCTGCAGCCGACGAAGGACGCGATCGCGCTCGAGTCGCTGACGAGCCCGTACGCGAACGTGATCGCCGTGCGCACGAAGGACAAGGATCAGCCGTGGGTGAAGAAGCTGGTCAAGGCGTACCAGTCGCCGGAGGTGAAGGAATTCATCAAGAAGCAGTTCAAGGGCTCGATGGTCGCGTCGTTCTGAACGCGATCGGACGATCGAACGAAGGCCTGCCTGTGTGCAGGCCTTTTTTTCGTCCGGCGGCGGGCAGGGCGTGCCCGTCCGCTACGCATGATCGGGAGCGGCCGACAAGGCCCGAAGGGCCGCCGAAACGACAGGGCCTGCCTCGTGCAGCCGCCCTTTTCGCGAACGACAAGCGCCGCGCGGCCGGCCGTGTCTGCATGACGGCGCTCACATCTCGCCGCGCCGCGAGCAGATCGCCATGATCTGCTGGATCGCATAGTTGTCGCGCACGCCGGGCAGCGACTGCACGATGCACTCGTGATAGCGCCGCTCGCGCGGCAGCAGCATCGCGCTGTTGCGGTACAGCGCGTCGCACGAACGCTGGATCAGTTGCGCCGCCGCGCCGTTGCGGCTCTCGCGCAGCGCCTGCAGCATGCACTGATCGTATTGCGCGTCGCCGTCGGCGAGGCCGGATGCGGCGGCCGGCAGCGGCGACAGCGCGGCGGCGATCGAGATCGCGGCAACGGTCGCGATCGAGCGGAGATCCGGAGGCATGGGCGTCCCGATGACATGAAAGGGCCGCCGACAGCATAGCGTAAAGCGCTGCACGCGGCGGGCCGCGTCGGGCCGCGGCGGCGGCGCGGCGCGCGAAAGCGCGGAGTCAGGCGGTGGTCTGCGGAAATGGTATCCTCGTGCGTTCGCCGCCGCGTGCCTTCCCGGGGCACGCGCGCGGGCCGGCCGCCGCCGTTTCGCGCGGACGGCGCCCGCCGCGGCGCGAAATCCATCATCCAGAACCGACAATACGGGGGAGACTCACCCATGAAGCGTTTCAAGACTTTCGCGATCCGTTCGATCACGGCCGGCGTGGCCGCACTCGCGCTCGCCGGCGCTGCGCACGCGCAAACCGTCAAGGTGCTGTCGATCGTCGATCACCCGGCACTCGATGCGATCCGCGATGGCGTGCGTGCCGAACTGAAGGCGGAAGGCTACGGCGACGACAAGCTCAAGTGGGAATACCAGAGCGCGCAGGGCAACACCGGCACGGCCGCGCAGATCGCGCGCAAGTTCGTCGGCGATCAGCCCGACGTGATCGTCGCGATCGCGACGCCGGCCGCGCAGGCGGTCGTCGCGGCCACCAAGAGCGTGCCGGTCGTCTATTCGGGCGTGACCGATCCGGTCGCCGCGCAACTCGTGAAGGGCTGGGGCCCGTCGAGCACCAACGTGACGGGCGTGTCCGACAAGCTGCCGCTCGATCGCCAGGTCGCGCTGATCAAGCGCGTCGTGCCGAAGGCGAAGACGGTCGGCATGGTCTACAACCCGGGCGAGGCGAATTCGGTCGTCGTCGTGAAGGAGCTCAAGGAGATCCTCGCGAAGCAGGGCATGACGCTGAAGGAAGCGGCCGCGCCGCGCACGGTCGACATCGGCCCGGCCGCCAAGAGCCTGATCGGCAAGGTCGACGTGATCTACACGAATACCGACAACAACGTCGTGTCCGCGTACGAAGCGCTCGTGAAGGTCGCGAACGAGGCGAAGATTCCGCTCGTCGCCGGCGACACCGACAGCGTGAAGCGCGGCGGCATCGCGGCGCTCGGCATCAACTACGGCGACCTCGGCCGGCAGACGGGCAAGGTCGTCGCGCGTATCCTGAAGGGCGAGAAGCCGGGCGCGATCGCCTCCGAGACGAGCAGCAACCTCGAGCTGTTCGTGAACACGGGCGCGGCCGCGAAGCAGGGCGTGACGCTCTCGCCGGATCTCGTGAAGGAAGCGAAGACGGTCATCAAGTAAGCCGCAGCCCCGGCTGCGCCCGAAGGCCCGATCGGGGCCTGCTCGACACCGCCGGACGGGCGGCCCCCACCGGGGCCGCTCGTTCGCTTGGCCCGGCCGCACACGTCCGGCCGGGAGGCAACAGGATTTTCCATCATGTCTCTGTTCTCGTTTCTGGGTGCGCTGGAGATCGGCCTGATCTTCAGTCTCGTCGCCCTCGGGGTGCTGATCTCGTTTCGCATCCTCAACTTCCCCGACCTGACCGTCGACGGCAGCTTTCCGCTCGGCGGCGCGGTCGCCGCGACGCTGATCTCCGCCGGCTACGATCCGTTCACGTCGACCTGTCTCGCGATCGTCGCGGGCGCGCTCGCCGGGTTCGTGACGGGCTGGCTCAACGTGCGCCTCAAGATCATGGATCTGCTCGCCAGCATCCTGATGATGATCGCGCTCTATTCGGTGAACCTGCGGATCATGGGCCGCCCGAACGTGCCGCTGATCACCGAGCCGAGCGTCTTCACGGTGCTGCAGCCCGACTGGCTGCCCGACTACGTGCTGCGTCCGGCGCTGCTCGCGCTCGTGGTCGTGGTCGCGAAGCTCGGCCTCGACTGGTTCTTCTCGTCGCAGCTCGGTCTCGCGATGCGCGCGACCGGCGCGAATCCGCGGATGGCGCGCGCGCAAGGCATCGCGACGGGCCGCGCGACGCTCGCCGGGATGGCGCTGTCGAACGCGCTCGTCGCGCTCGCCGGCGCGCTGTTCGCGCAGACGCAGGGCGGCGCCGACATCTCGATGGGGATCGGCACGATCGTGATCGGGCTCGCGGCGGTGATCATCGGCGAGACGCTGCTGCCCGCGCGCCGGCTCGTGCTGACGACGCTCGCGGTCGTGCTCGGCGCGATCGTCTATCGCTTCTTCATCGCGCTTGCGCTGAACAGCGAATTCATCGGCCTGAAGGCGCAGGACCTGAACCTCGTGACGGCCGCGCTCGTCACGATCGCGCTGGTGCTGCCGGCGACGCGCAAGAAGCTGTTCGCGCGCAAGAACGGAGGGGCATGACATGCTGTCCGCACAAGACCTCACACTCACGTTCAATCCCGGCACGCCGATCGAGACGCGCGCGCTGCGCGGGCTGTCGCTCGAGATTCCCGACGGCCAGTTCGTCGCGGTGATCGGCTCGAACGGCGCCGGCAAGTCGACGTTCCTGAATGCGATCAGCGGCGACCAGCGCGTCGATTCGGGCCGCATCGCGATCGACGGCGCCGACGTCACGCGCCAGCCCGCATGGGACCGTGCGCATCTCGTCGCGCGCGTGTTCCAGGATCCGATGGCCGGCACCTGCGAGGCGCTGACGATCGAGGAGAACATGGCGCTCGCAATGGCGCGCGGCGCGCGGCGCGGGTTTCGCGCGGCGCTCGATCGCGCGTCGCGCGAGCTGTTCCGCGACAAGCTGCGGCTGCTGAACCTCGGCCTCGAGAACCGGCTGACCGACCGGATCGGGCTGCTGTCGGGCGGCCAGCGTCAGGCGGTGAGCCTGCTGATGGCGTCGCTGCGGCCGTCGCGGATCCTGCTGCTCGACGAGCACACGGCCGCGCTCGATCCGAAGACGGCGGCGTTCGTGCTGGAGCTGACCGCGCGCATCGTCGCCGACAGCAAGCTGACGACGATGATGGTCACGCACAGCATGCGGCAGGCGCTCGACTACGGCGATCGCACGGTGATGCTGCATCAGGGGCAGGTCGTGCTCGACGTGGCGGGCGACGCGCGCAAGGGGCTCGACGTGCCGGATCTGCTGCAGATGTTCGAGAAGGTGCGGCACGAGCAGCTCGACGACGACGCGCTGCTGCTGGGCTGAGCGCCCGCTCGGCCGATCGGGCCGCCGCGGCCGGCGCGCAGCGTGCGCGTCGCCGCGGCGGCCCGCGTCGTTTGCGGGGACGGATAGCCGCCTGGGCGGCGGCTCCGGCAATCTGCATGACCCTTTTTGTTGAGGCCTGACAGCGCCCAAGGCGATCCTCTATACTGTATATCCATACAGCATCGAGTCGCATGATGTCCGCTTCATCCCTGTCCCCCGAATCCCTCCATCCGTCGCTCTGGCGCGGCTCGCAGCTCGCGCGCGGCGGCCCGCGCACGATCGACACGGGCTTCGCGACGCTGTCCGCCGAGTTGCCGGGCGGCGGCTGGCCGGTCGGCGGGCTGATCGAGCTGCTGGCCGCGCAGCCGGGCTGCGGCGAGATGCGGCTGCTCGCGCCCGCGCTCGCGCGCACCGTCAGCGCGCGGCGGCCGCTCGTGCTCGTCGCGCCGCCGCAATGGCCGCATGCGGCCGCGCTCGCCGCGCTCGGCGTGCCGCCGGAGTCGCTGCTGTGGCTGCGCGCCGGCAGCCGCATCGATGCGTTGTGGGCCGCCGAGCAGGCGCTCAAGACCGGCTGCTGCGGCGCGCTGCTGCTATGGCAGGATGCGCGGCCCGACGCGCTGCGGCGTCTGCATCTCGCGGCCGCGCGCACCGGCGACACGCTGTTCGTGATGCTGCGTCCGCTGTCGGCCGCGCGGCAGCCGTCGCCGGCGGTGCTGCGCGTCGCGCTGTATCCGGCGCCGGGCGGCGTGTCGCTCGACATCGTGAAGCGCCGCGGGCCCGCGCGCAGCGAGCCGCTCGAACTCGACCTGCCGTCGCCCATCGTGGAGAGCCGCTATGCGCGTCTTGCTCGGCATCCATCTGCCGCGCCTGCCGCTCGACGTGTGCGCCGCGCCGCCGTCTGACGGCGATGCGGGCGGCGCCGGCTGTGCGGTGCTCGAGCAGGGCGTCGTGCTGATCGCCGATGCGGCCGCGCGGCGGCAGGGCGTGCGCGCGGGCATGAAGCGCGGCGGCGTGCTGACGCTCGCGCCCGACACGCAGCTCGTCGAACGCGATCCCGCGCGCGAAGCCGATGCGCTGCGCGCGGTCGCGCTCGCGCTGCTGCGCTTTTCGCCGAACGTCGCACTGGCCGACGAAGCGACGCTCGTCGTCGACGTCGGCCCGAGCCTGCGCCTGTTCGGCGGCTTGCCGTCGCTGTGCCGGCAAGTGCGCGCGACGCTCGCGGCGCTCGGCTATGCGGCACGCATGTCCGCCGCGCCGACCGCCGGCGGCGCGTGGCTGCTGGCGCGCGCGTCGGCCCGTGTGCGCAGCCGGCGCCGCGTCGCGCGCCGCGCATCGCTCGTTCGCGCGCTCGACGCGCTGCCCTGCGTGCTGCTGCCCGACGCGCGTCCGTATGCGGGCTGGTTCGACGGCCTCGGCTGCCGCACGCTCGCCGATCTGCGCGGGCTGCCGCGCAAGGGGCTGCAGCGCCGTTGCGGGCCGGCGCTGCTGGCCGCGCTCGATCGCGCCTATGGCGACGCGGTCGAGCCGCTGGCATGGATGGCGGTGCCGCCGGTGTTCGACGTGCGGCTCGAATTGGCGGAGCGCGTCGACTATGCGGAAGCCGTGCTGTTCGTCGCGCGGCGTCTCGTCGTGCAGTTGTGCGGCTGGCTCGCCGCGCGGCAGTTGTCGCTGGCTGCGATGACGTTCGATCTCGAGCACGAGCGCGGCCGCCAGGCCGTGCCGCCCACGTCGCTCGAACTCGCGTTCGCCGCGCCCGTGCGCGACGAAGCGCATTTCATGCGGCTGCTCGGCGAACGGCTTGCGCGCGTCGAATTGCCGGCCGCGGTGATCGCGGTGCGCCTGAAGGCCACGCGCGTCGAATCGGTCGCGCCGCCGGCCGACGATCTGTTTCCCGAGCCGGGCGGCACGAAGGAAACGCGCGCGCGGCTGCTCGAACTGCTGGTCGCGCGGCTCGGCGCCGAGAACGTGCTGTGCGCGGCGCCGGTGGCCGATCATCGGCCCGAAGCCGCGAATCGCTGGCTGCCGCTCGATGCGCAGGCCGGCAAGCCGCCGGGCGCGCCGCCGGCGATGCCGCCGCGTCCCGTATGGTTGCTGCCCGAGCCGTTGCCGCTGCTGATGCGCGAGAACCGGCCGGTGTTCCATACGCCGCTCAGGCCGATGTCGTCGCCCGAGCGGATCGAGGCAGGCTGGTTCGACGGTCAAACGATCGCGCGCGATTACTACGTGGCGCAAGACGAAGAGGGCGCGTGCTACTGGATATTCAGGGAACGAATGAGCAGTCAGGCAGACCCGCACTGGTTTCTGCACGGCCTGTTCGGGTGAGCGGCGATGGTTGCGGAATCCCGGTTGCTGCCCGCTTATGCGGAGTTGTTCTGCCGTTCGAACTTTTCGTTCCTGCATGGCGCATCGCATGCGGAGGAACTGGTCGCGCGCGCCGTGAAGCTCCGCTATCGCGGCATCGCGATCACCGACGAATGCTCGCTCGCGGGCGCACCGCGGATGCATGTCGCGGCGCGGGCCGCCGGCTTGCCGCTGATCATCGGTTCGTACTTCGAGGTCACGCCGGATGAGGCGCCGCCCGGTCACGACCCGGGGCCCGGCGCATTCGGGCTCGTGCTGCTCGCGCAGAATCGCGAAGGCTACGGCAACCTGTCCGAGCTGATTTCATGGCGACGGATGGCCGCGCCGAAAGGCACGTACCAGCTGACGCCGCGCATGCTGTCGAGGCCGCCCGAGGAATTCGCGCATCTGCGCGGGATGCCCGACTGTTTTGCGATTCTCGTGCCCGTGTATCCGGTGCGCGCAGATGTACTCGACGCGCAGGTCGCGTGGTTTCGCGCGACGTTCGGCGAGCGTGCGCGGCTCGGGCTCGTGCAGTTGCAACGTGCGCTGGACGGCCCGCAGCGCGAAGAGATTCGCGCGGCCGGCGCGCGGCGCGGCGTGCGTGTCGTCGCGCTCGGCGACGTGACGATGCACAAGCGCTCGTGCAAGCCGCTGCAGGACGTGATGACGGCGATCCGGCTCGGGATGCCGGTGTCCGAGTGCGGCTATGCGCTCGCGCCGAATGCGGAGCAGCATCTGCGTTCGCTTGCGCGGATCGCGAAGCTGTTTTCGGCGGACGAGATCGCGCAGACGTGTGCGATTCTCGATGCGTGTCATTTCGAACTCGATACGCTGCGCTACGAGTATCCGGACGAGATCGTGCCTCCCGGACATACGCCGACCAGTTATCTGGAGCAGGAGACCAAGGCCGGCGCGGCTGAACGTTATCCGCAGGGTGTGCCGGAGAAAGTGGAACAACAGATCCGGCATGAACTCGATCTGATCGCGAAGCTGAGCTACGAACCGTTCTTCCTGACCGTCTACGACATCGTCAAATACGCGCGCAGCCGCAACATTCTGTGCCAAGGGCGCGGTTCGGCGGCGAATTCGGCTGTCTGTTATTGCCTCGGCATCACCGAGGTGGATCCCGAGCAGAGCACGCTGCTGTTCGAACGCTTCATCAGCGAGAATCGCGGCGAGCCGCCCGACATCGACGTCGACTTCGAGCATCAGCGGCGCGAGGAAGTGATTCAGCACATCTACGAAAAATACGGCAAGCATCGCGCGGCGATCGCGGCGGCCGTCTCGACCTATCGGCCGCGCGGCGTGCTGCGCGAAACCGGCAAGGCGCTCGGCGTCGATCCGATGCTCGTCGATCGTGTCGCGAAAGGGCATCGATGGTTCGACGGCAGTCGCGATCTGCTGCAGCAGTTCGAGATGGTCGGGCTCGATCCCGCGACGCCGCTGATCCGCACCTGGGCGGAGCTCGCCGCGCGGCTGCTCAATTTTCCGCGCCATCTGTCGCAGCACTCGGGCGGTTTCGTGATCAGCCGCGGCAAGCTCACGCGGCTCGTGCCGGTCGAGAATGCCGCGATGGACGGGCGGCGCGTGATCCAGTGGGACAAGGACGATCTCGAGGCGCTCGGCTTGCTGAAGGTCGACGTGCTCGCGCTCGGGATGCTGTCGGCGCTGCATCGCGCATTCGACATGATCACCGCGTGGCGCGGCCTGCAGCCTGACGGGAAGCCGTTCGGGTTCGACCACATTCCGCGCCACGACGACGACACCTACGACATGATCTGCCGCGCCGACACGGTCGGCGTGTTCCAGATCGAGTCGCGCGCGCAGATGTCGATGCTGCCGCGCCTGAAGCCGCGCGAATACTACGACCTCGTGATCCAGGTATCGATCGTGCGGCCCGGGCCGATTCAGGGCGGCGCCGTGCATCCGTATCTGAAGCGGCGCAGGATCGTGGCCGGCGAAGAAGAGGGCGAGGTCACGTATCCGAGCGACGCGCTCAAGGCGGTGCTCGAACGCACCCTCGGCGTGCCGATCTTCCAGGAACAGGTGATGCAGATCGCGATCGTCGCGGCGGGCTTCACGCCGGACGAGGCCGATGCGCTGCGGCGCGCGATGGCCGCATGGAAGCGCAAGGGCGATCTCGGCAAATATCACGACCAGATCGTCAACGGGATGCTCGAGCGCGGATACACGCGCGAGTTCGCCGAGCAGATCTTCGAGCAGATCAAGGGCTTCGGCGAATACGGCTTTCCCGAGAGCCACGCGGCGAGCTTCGCGAAACTCGCGTACGCGAGCAGCTGGCTCAAATGCCACGAACCGGCGATCTTCGTTGCCGCGCTGCTGAACAGCCAGCCGATGGGCTTCTATGCGCCCGCGCAACTCGTGCAGGATGCGCGGCGTCACGGCGTGACCGTGTTTCCGGTCGACGTGACGAAAAGCAACTGGGAGACCTCGCTCGAAGCGCTGCCCGGCGCCGCCCCGCCGGAGGGCGATCCCGCGGTGCGGCTCGGGCTGTCGCTCGTGCGCGGCTTCGGCGAGGCGGCCGCGCGGCGCATCGAAGCCGCACGCGCGGCCGGCCCGTTCGAGAACGTCGATGCGCTCGCGCGCCGCGCCCGGCTCGAGCGTCGCGATCTCGAAGCGCTGGCTGCCGCGAACGCGCTCGCGACGCTCGCCGGCCATCGCCGCGACGCGTTGTGGCAGGCCGTCGCCGCGGCGCCGGATCGCGATCTGCTCGCGGCCGCGCCGATCGACGAAGCGGAGCGGCCGGCGCTCGGCGCGCCGTCGGAAGCCGACGAGATTCTCGCCGACTACGACACGACCGGCCTCACGCTGAACCGTCATCCGGTCGCGCTGCTGCGGCCCGCGCTGCGCGCGCGGCGGCTGTCGTCCGCGGCCGAGCTGCGCGATCGTCCGGACGGCCGGCTCGCGCGCGCATGCGGCATCGTGATCGCGCGGCAGATGCCGGGCACCGCGAAAGGCGTGCTGTTCATGACGCTCGAGGACGAAACGGGCTGCGTGAACGTGATCGTGCGCCCCGAGCTGCTCGCGCGGCAACGTCGCGAAACGCTCGATTCGCGCTTGCTCGCCGCGTCGGGCGTCTGGCAGGTCGTCAGCGACGTGAGGCATCTCGTCGCGCAGCATTTCGAGGACCTCACGCCGCTGCTCGGCGGCCTGCGCACGTCGACGCGCGAGTTCCACTGAGGCACCGTGCCGGCCGCCCGCCGGCACGCGTCGCCGGTGCATACCAGTTTCGAGAACTGGTTCTATTCTGGTCCCGTTTCTTGCGGCCTAAACGCGTCGTTCCAGCCCCCGGAATGCGCGCGCAGGCAGACCGATGCGGGTAAATCCCTATCCCGAATTACGTTGTAAACAAAGGCTTTGCGGAAACTAAACCGCTTGCCGGACAAGGCTCCCGGCGATTTTCGACGCGCTAATACCAGTTCGTTGACTGGTATTATGGTGGTTATATAATGCGTTCACTTTCGACGGCTCGCGGTCGTCGTCCGACACCCGGAGGCACATGGAAACCGGCTGGTCCGAACTGGCGCTCGATCCGCTCAGCGATACGCCGCTCTATCTGCAGCTCGCCCGCAAGCTGGCCGGCGCGATTCACGGCGGCACCTGGCGGGCCGGCGAGGCGCTGCCGTCGGAGCGCGCGCTGTCGGCGTCGGTCGGCGTCTCGCGGATCACGGCGCGACGTGCGCTCGCGCTGCTGGTCGAGCAGGGCCTCATCAGACGCTCGCGCGGCGCGGGCAGCTTCATCACGCCGCGCGTCGCCGATCCGCTGTCGCGGCTCGTCGGCTTCACCGCGAAGATGCGCCAGCGCGGCTTCATGCCCGATTCGGTCTGGCTCGAGCGCCGGCTGCGCGCGGCGACGCGCGCGGAGCTCACGCATCTCGGCCTCGCGCCGGGCGCGATGGTTGCGCGGCTCGAACGGCTGCGCCGCGCGGACGGCATCGTGATGGCCGTCGAGCATTCGACGCTGCCGGCCGCGGTCGTGCCCGATCCGCTCGCGCTCGGCGCGTCGCTGTACGAATACCTCGAAGCGCGCGGCATGAACGTGGTGCGCGCGCTGCAGCACTTTCGCGCGGTCAACGCGACGCGCGAGATCGCGAAGTGGATGGCCGTGAAGCCGGGCGCCGCGCTGCTCGTGATCACGCGCATCGGCTACGGTGCCGACCAGCGCGCGATCGAAGTGACCGAAACGTATTGCCGCGACGACTACTACGACTTCGTCGCCGAACTGAAACGCTGACGCGCGACACTGCGCGCCGACATGCAACCGATTCGCACATCACGACGCGGATGCCCGCGTCACCCGATCCTCAAGAGAACGTCATGCTGACTGGCAACATCCTGACTCCCGACGGCTGGATTCACGGCTCGCTCGACAGCGAGAACGGCCGCATCACCACCCTCGACGGCACGCCCGCCGATCCCGCGAAGAACGACGCGCCGTACATCCTGCCCGGTTTCATCGATCTGCACGTGCACGGCGGCGGCGGCGCCGACGTGATGGAAGGCGGCGACGCGATCGAGACGATCGCGCGCACGCACGCGCAGTTCGGCACGACGAGCCTGCTCGCGACGACGATGACCGCGCCGCGCGACGAACTGATGGAAGTCGTCGCGAATCTCGGCACCGCGGCGCGCACGCGCACGCCCGGCGGCGCGCGCGTGCTCGGCGTGCATCTCGAAGGCCCGTACATCAATCCCGGCAAGCTCGGTGCGCAGCCGGACGCGGCCGTGTCCGCGGTGCTCGACGAAGTGCTGAAGTATCTGTCGATCGCGCCGATCCGCGTCGTCACGCTCGCGCCGGAAATCGCCGGCCATATCGAGATCATCGGCGAGATGGCTGCGCGCGGCGTGCGCGTGCAGCTCGGCCACTCGCTCGCGACGTACGACGATGCCGTCGCAGCGCTCAAGCACGGCGCGTGCGGCTTCACGCATCTGTTCAACGCGATGTCGCCGCTCCATCACCGCAATCCCGGCCTCGTCGGCGCGGCGCTCGCGCACGCCGAATACGCGGAAATCATTCCCGATCTGCTGCACGTGCATCCGGGTGCGATCCGCGCGGCGCTGCGCGCGATTCCGCGGCTGTACGTCGTCACCGACAGCACGTCGGCGACCGGCATGCCCGACGGCGAATACCGGCTCGGCAGCCAGCACGTGACGAAGTGCCTCGGCGGCGTGCGGCTCGCCGACGGCACGCTCGCCGGCAGCACGCTGACGATGGACCAGGCCTTGCGCAACCTCGTGTCGCTCGGTCTGCCGATCGCCGACGTGTCGAACCGGATGTCGCGCTATGCGGCCGACTACCTCGGCCTTGCCGATCGCGGCCGCCTCGAGCGCGGCGCGTGGGCCGACCTCGTCGTGTTCGATCGCGACCTGAACCTCACCGCGACCTACGTCGAAGGAGAATCGATTGTCGAATATGCTTAACGAAGCGCGCGAGTCCGCCCGGGTCGTCGCCGCGCAGCTTGCCGACACGACGCGCGTCGAAGCGCTCGCCGGCCAGCTGATGGATCATCCGCCGGCCGTCGCGCTGACGGTCGCACGCGGCAGCTCCGATCATGCCGCGAGCTATTTCGCGAGCCTGACGATGAGCCGCCTCGGCGTGCCGGTCGCGTCGCTGCCGATGTCGGTCGCGACGCTGCAGCAGGCGCCGCTGAAGGTGCAGGACCAGCTCGCGATCGCGTTCTCGCAGTCGGGCAAGAGTCCCGATCTCGTCAATACGATGACTGCGCTGCGCGAAGCCGGCGCGCGCACGGTGGCGGCCGTCAACGTGCTGCCGTCGCCGCTCGCCGACGCGTGCGAGCACCAGTTGCCGCTGTTGGCCGGCCCCGAGCTGTCGGTCGCGGCGACGAAGAGCTACATCGCGATGCTGTCGCTGTCCGCGCAGATCGTCGCGTTCTGGCAGCGCGACGCCGCACTGATGACGGCGCTGCGCGGGCTGCCCGACGTGCTCGCGCGCGCGGGCACGCTCGACTGGTCGGCGGCCGTCGACGCGCTCGCCGGCGTCGAGCGGATGATCGTGATCGGCCGCGGCCTCGGCCTCGCGATCGCGCAGGAAGCCGCGCTGAAGCTGAAGGAAACGTCCGGCATTCAGGCCGAGGCGTTCTCGAGCGCGGAGGTGCGTCACGGCCCGATGGAGCTGATCGACCGCGACTACCCGCTGCTCGTGTTCGCGCCGCCCGGCCCCGAGCAGGCCGGCCTGCTGCAGCTCGCCGACGACATGCGCGCCCGCGGCGCGGCCGTGCTCGTCGCCGCGCCCGCCGGCACGCCGGGTGCGACGCTGCCGCTCGCCTCGTCCGCCCATCCGGCGCTCGACCCGATCGCCGCCATTCTTTCGTTCTACGTGATGGCGGCCGAGCTTGCCGTCGCGCGCGGCCGCAATCCCGACACGCCGCGCCACCTGAACAAAGTCACCGAAACGCACTGATAGCCGAGACAGCCGATGAGACGCGCCGAGGAGTCCCAGTTGAAGAGTTCCACCCACGATCAGATCGTCCTGCTCGCCCCGCTGACGGGGCCGATCGTCGCACTGGCCGACGTGCCCGATCCGGTGTTCTCCGGCGGGATGTTCGGCGACGGCATCGGCATCGATCCGCTTGCCGGCAAGCTGGTCGCACCGTGCGCGGGCATCGTGTCGCATCTCGCGCGCACGGGTCACGCGGTGACGATCACGACGCCGCACGGCGCGGAAGTGCTGCTGCACATCGGCATCGACACCGTCGAGCTGAACGGGCAGGGCTTCACCGCGTGCGTCGAAGCCGGCGCGCGCGTCGAAGCGGGCGACCTGCTGATCGAGTTCGATCAGGACGCAGTCGCGCGCACCGCGCATTCGCTGGTATCGGTGATCGCGATCGCGAATTCCGATGCGTTCGACGTGATCGAGCGCGCGAGCGGTTTCGCGACGGCCGGCGAGACGCCGCTGCTCACGCTGCGCGGCAAGGGCGAGGCCGCCGCGCAGGCCGCGCAGGCGGGCGCAGCCGCGATGAACGAAGTGCGGCGCGAGCTCGTGCTCACGCAGCCCGGCGGCCTGCATGCGCGGCCGGCCGCGCGTGCGCGCGAAGCGGCGCGCGGGCACGATGCGCACGTCGAAGTGCATTTCGACGGCCGCAAGGCGCCGATCGAAAGCGTCGTCGGCCTGCTCGGTCTCGGCGCGGGCGAACGTGCGACGGTCGTGCTGGTCGGCCGCGGCGCGCATGCGCAGCAGGCCGTCGATGCGGTTGCCGCCGAGCTGCTGCGCGAAGCGCACGGCGAGGCCGAGGAAAAGCCGGCGCGGCTGACGTCGCCGGCGCCGCAGCCGGTCGCGAACCGCAGCGGCGCGCCGCTCGCGCCGAACACGCTTGCCGGCGTCTGCGCCGCGCCCGGCATCGCGGTCGGCACGCTGGTGCGGCTCGACGACGCCGACATCGTGCCGCCCGAACAGGCCGCCGGCACGCCGGCCGCGGAAAGCCGCCGTCTCGATCAGGCGCTGAAGACGGTCGATGCGGAACTCGACGGCACCGTGCGCAGCGCATCGGCGCGCGGCGCGGTCGGCGAAGCGGGCATCTTCGCGGTGCACCGCGTGCTGCTCGAGGATCCGACGCTGATCGACGCGGCGCGCGACCTGATCAGCCTCGGCAAGAGCGCGGGCTTCGCCTGGCGCGCGACGATCCGCACGCAGATCGACACGCTGTCGAAGCTCGACGACGCGCTGCTTGCCGAGCGCGCGGCCGACCTGCGCGACATCGAGAAGCGCGTGCTGCGCGCGCTCGGCCATACGAGCGGCGCGGTACGCGCGCTGCCCGACGAGGCCGTGCTCGCGGCCGAGGAATTCACGCCGTCCGATCTGTCGTCGCTCGATCGCGCCCGCGTGACCGCGCTCGTGATGGCGCGCGGCGGCGCGACCTCGCATGCGGCGATCATCGCGCGGCAGCTCGGCATTCCGGCGCTCGTCGCGGTCGGCGACGGGCTGTACGCGATTCCGGACGGCACGCAGGTCGTCGTCGATGCGAGCGCCGGGCGGCTCGAACATGCGCCGACTGCGCTCGACGTCGAACGTGCGCGCCACGAGCGCGAGCGTCTGGCCGGCGTGCGCGAAGCGAACCGCCGGATGGCCGGCGCGGCGGCCGCGACCGCCGACGGCCGCGCGATCGAAGTGGCCGCGAACATCGCGACGCTCGACGACGCGAACACCGCCGTCGACAACGGCGCGGACGCGGTCGGCCTGCTACGCACCGAACTGATGTTCATCCACCGCCAGGCTGCGCCGACGATGCTCGAACATCAGCAGAGCTATCAGGCGATCGTCGACGCGCTGCAGGGCCGCACCGCGATCATCCGCACGCTCGACGTCGGCGCCGACAAGGAGGTCGACTACCTGACGCTGCCGCCGGAACCGAATCCCGCGCTCGGCCTGCGCGGCATTCGCCTCGCGCAGGTGCGTCCCGATCTGCTCGACGATCAGTTGCAGGGCCTGCTCGCGGTCAAGCCGTTCGGTGCGGTGCGCATCCTGCTGCCGATGGTCACCGATGCGGGCGAACTGGTGCGGCTGCGCAAGCGCATCGACGAATTCGCGCGCGCGCAGGGCCGCACCGAGCCGATCGAGGTCGGCGTGATGATCGAGGTGCCGTCGGCCGCGCTGCTCGCCGATCAGCTCGCGCAGCATGCGGATTTCCTGTCGATCGGCACCAACGATCTCACGCAGTACACGCTCGCGATGGACCGCTGCCAGCCCGATCTGGCCGCGCAGGCCGACGGGCTGCATCCGGCCGTGCTGCGCCTGATCGACCTCGCGGTGCGCGGCGCGGAAAAACACGGCAAGTGGGTCGGCGTATGCGGCGCGCTCGGCGGCGATCCGCTCGCGGTGCCGATCCTCGTCGGCCTCGGCGTGACCGAACTGTCGGTCGATCCTGTATCGGTGCCGGGCATCAAGGCGCGCGTGCGCCGTCTCGATTACGCGTTGTGCCGTCAGCGTGCGCAGGATCTGCTCGCGCTCGATTCGGCGCACGCGGTCAGGGCAGCAAGCCGCGAGATCTGGCCGCTCGACTGAGTCGTCGGCGGCGGGCTCGCGGCCCGTTTTACTACGAAAGCAATCAAGTCAACGACGAGACAATGGACTGGAGGACTGAATGGACGGGAATCCGTTTCTGAAGATACAGAGCCTGGGACGGGCGCTGATGCTGCCGATCGCGGTATTGCCGGTCGCCGGCATCCTGCTGCGGCTCGGGCAGCCGGACGTGTTCAACATCAAGATGATTGCCGATGCCGGCGGCGCGATCTTCGACAACCTGCCGCTCTTGTTCGCGATCGGCGTGGCGGTCGGCTTCGCGAAGGACAACAACGGCGTCGCGGCGCTCGCGGGCGCGATCGGCTATCTGATCGAAACCGCGATCATGAAGGACATCGACCCGAAGCTGAACATGGGCGTGCTGTCCGGCATCATCGCGGGTGTCGTGGCCGGCCTGCTGTACAACCGCTACAAGGACATCAAGCTGCCCGACTACCTCGCGTTCTTCGGCGGCAAGCGGTTCGTGCCGATCATCACGGGGCTCGTATGCGTGGTGCTCGGCATCGTGTTCGGGTACGTGTGGCAGCCGATCCAGCATGCGATCGACGCGGCCGGCCAGTGGCTGACGACGGCGGGCGCGATCGGGGCGTTCGTGTTCGGCTTCCTGAACCGGCTGCTGCTCGTCACGGGGCTGCACCACATCATCAACTCGCTCGCCTGGTTCGTGTTCGGCAACTTCACGCCGCCCGCCGGCGGCGAGATCGTGCACGGCGACCTGCATCGCTTCTTCGCGGGCGATCCGACCGCGGGCACCTTCATGGCCGGTTTCTTCCCGATCATGATGTTCGGCCTGCCGGCCGCATGTCTCGCGATGCTGCATGAAGCGCCGAAGGAGCGCCGCGCGATGGTCGGCGGCCTGCTGTTCTCGATGGCGCTGACCTCGTTCCTCACGGGCGTGACCGAGCCGATCGAATTCAGCTTCATGTTCCTCGCGCCGGTGCTGTACGTGATCCACGCGGTGCTGACGGGGCTGTCGCTCGCGATCTGCCAGATCCTCGGCGTGAAGCTCGGCTTCACGTTCTCGGCCGGCGCGATCGACTACGTGCTGAACTACGGGCTGTCGACGAAGGGCTGGATCGCGATTCCGCTCGGCATCGCATACGGCATCGCGTATTACGCACTGTTCCGCTTCTTCATCCGCACCTTCAACATGGCGACGCCGGGCCGCGAGCCGGCATCGGCCGATGCGGCGAGCGAATCGTATGCGTCCGGCGGCTTCGTCGCGCCGGCGGCCGGCGCTGCGGGCACTGCGACGGCCGCGGCCGCCGCGCCTCGCGCGCAGCGCTATATCGCGGCGCTCGGCGGTGCGGGCAACCTGAGCGTCGTCGATGCATGCACGACGCGTCTGCGTCTGACCGTCGTCGATCCGGCCAAGGTATCGGAGCCGGAGCTCAAGTCGATCGGTGCGCGCGGCGTGCTCAAGCGCGGCGGCAACAGCGTGCAGGTGATCATCGGGCCCGAGGCCGACATCATCGCGGACGAGATGCGCGCGGCGATCGGCGGCGGCGCAGCAGGCGCGGCCGTGAACGCGACGACGCCTGCGGGCGCCGTCGCGGAGCCTGCCGCAGGCGCGGCAGCCGGCCCGCTCGATCCGGAGCCCGCGCGCTGGCTCGCGGTGTTCGGCGGCGCGACGAACGTCGTGTCGCTCGACGCGATCGCGACGACACGTTTGCGCGTCGTCGTGCGCGATCCGTCGGCGGTCGATCGCGAGCGCCTCGGCACGCTCGACGTCGCATGGGTGTCGTCGGACACGCTGCACATCGTCTGCGGCAACGCGGCTGCGCGCTACGCACAGCAGCTCGGTGCGCGCCTGCCGTCGGCCGGCGACGGCGCGGCCGCGCAGCCGGCCTGACGCGACGACGCCGGCCCGCATCCGCATAGCGGATCGGCGGCCGGCCCGCAAAACGGAAACGGCTTGCGATGCGATCGCAAGCCGTTTTCTTTTGGCGCGGCGCGCAGCAGCAGTTGGCCGCCACGGCCACCGCCGCCGCTGCTCGACGTCACTTGCGCGGCACGCGCACCGACGCTTCCTGTTGCTTTTGGCGCGCCTCGAGCCACATCGCGTTGACGATCCCGAACGACAGCGCGACGCCGATCCCGAGAATCCAGCTGAAATACCACATGATCCGACTCCTTGCGAAACGGGGGAGCGGCCGCGACGCGCCTGCGCGCGTCGGCCGCGTTCAATACATCGAGTGCGTGTTCTCGTCGAGCATCTGACGCGTGACCTTGCCGCGCATCACGCGATAGACCCAGCTCGTATAGACGAGGATGATCGGCAGGAACACGATCACGGCGAACAGCATCACGAGCAGCGTCTTCTCGCTCGACGTCGAATCCCAGACCGTCAGGCTGCTCGTCGGGTCCATCGACGACGGCATGATGAACGGGAACATCGAGAAGCCGGCCGTGAGGATCACGCCGACGATCATCAGGCCCGTGCAGAAGAACGCGGTCTTCTCGCGTCGCGAGCCCGCGAGCAGCGTCGCGAGCAGCCCGCCCGCGATGCCGACCACGGGCGCCGCGATCATCCACGGATAGCCGCGGTAGTTCGCGAGCCACAGCCCGGCGCCGGACGCGACCTCCTTCAGCAGCGGATTGGCGACCGTGTCGGCGGGCGCGGCACGCGTGATGTGGAAGCCGTCGACATAGACGGCGACGAGCACGCCCGCGAGCGCGAACAGCACGACCGCGACGAACGACGACACGCGCAGCGCGACCGATGCACGGCGCGCGATCACGCCGTCGGTCTTCATCTTGATGAACGCGGCGCCGTGCGCGACGAGCATCGTCAGGCTGACGAGCCCGCAGAGCAGCGCGAACGGATTCAGCAGCGCCCAGAAGCTGCCGTGATAGCTGACGCGCAGATCGGTGTCGAAGCGAAACGGCACGCCCTGCAGCAGATTGCCGAACGCGACGCCGAACACGAGCGCCGGCACGAAGCCGCCGATGAACAGGCCCCAGTCCCAGCCCGCGCGCCAGCGCGGGTCCGTGCGCTTGCTGCGATAGTCGAAGCCGACCGGGCGGAAGAACAGCGCGAACAGCACGAGCAGCATCGCGAAGTAGAAGCCGGAGAACGACGCGGCGTAGACGAGCGGCCACGCGGCGAACATCGCGCCGCCGGCCGTGATCAGCCACACCTGGTTGCCTTCCCACGTCGCGCCGACCGTGTTGACGATGATCCGGCGTTCGTCGTCGGTCTTGCCGAGGAACGGCAGCAGCGCGGTCGCGCCCATGTCGAAGCCGTCGGTGACGGCGAAGCCGATCAGCAGCACGCCGACGAGCAGCCACCAGATCAGCTTGAGCGTTGCATAGTCCATAGCGATTCCTTGTGTCGTTGCGGGGGCATGCTCACGCGGCCGCGTGTTCGCGTGCGGCGGCCAGCTCGTGGTGATAGCGGCCGGTGTGCAGCGACGACGGGCCGAGGCGCGCGTACTTGAACATCAGCGTGATCTCGATCACGAACAGCGCGGTGTAGAACACGATGAACCCGGCCAGGCTCAGGTACAGGTCGGTCGGCGTGAGGCTCGACGCCGACAGATGCGTCGGCAGCACGCCCGCGATCGTCCACGGTTGTCGGCCGAGCTCGGCGACGACCCAGCCGAATTCCGCCGCGAGCCACGGCAGC
This sequence comes from Burkholderia sp. BC1, assembly GCF_052683555.1. Taxonomy (NCBI): domain Bacteria; kingdom Pseudomonadati; phylum Pseudomonadota; class Betaproteobacteria; order Burkholderiales; family Burkholderiaceae; genus Burkholderia; species Burkholderia sp. BC1. Next base: position 45,094 of record NZ_JBQYLP010000005.1, on the reverse strand, counting down.
GGGATCGCCCACACCGCGTAGCGCAGGAACCAGCGGCGGTTGTCCTGCAGCAGTTCGCGGCGCGCGCAGAACCAGAACGCGGCGATGAACGTCGCGAGGAACAGGAAGCCGAGGAACACCATGATGCGGAACGAGAAGAACACGGGCGCGACCGGCGGAATCGTCTTCTTCGCCGCCGCTTCGATCTGCGCAGGCGTCGCGTCGGTCACGTTCGGCGTGAACTGCTTGAGCATCAGCCCGTAGCCGAGATACTGCTTGTGCGCGTCGAACAGCGCGCGCGTCGCGGCGCTCGTGTCGCCGGCCTTGAGCTTCTGCAGCGCGCCGTACGCGATCATGCCGCTCTGGATGTGCGCCTCGCTGCGCTTCGCGAGCTCGCGCAGGCCGATCACGGGCTCGTCGATCGAGCGCGTCGCGATCAGGCCGAGCGCATACGGAATCTTGACCGCATAGTCGGTGCGCTGCGCGTCCTGGTTCGGGATGCCGATCAGCGTGAACGACGCCGGCGCCGGCTGCGTTTCCCATTCCGATTCGATTGCGGCGAGCTTCATCTTCTGCACTTCGCCGGTCGTGTAGCCCGATTCGTCGCCGAGCACGATCACGCAGAGCGTGGACGCGAGGCCGAAGCCGGCCGCGACCGCGAACGAGCGCAGCGCGAAATCGACGTCGCGCTTTTTCAGCAGATACCACGACGACACGCCGAGCACGAACATCGCGGCCGTCACGTAGCCGGCCGACACCGTGTGCACGAACTTCACCTGCGCGACCGGGTTGAACAGCACGTCGAACAGGCTCGTCAGCTCCATGCGCATCGTCTCGTAGTTGAATTCGGCGCCGACCGGATTGTTCATCCAGCCGTTCGCGACGAGGATCCACAGCGCCGACAGGTTCGAGCCGAGCGCGACGAGGAACGTGACGATCAGATGCTGCACCTTCGACAGGCGGTTCCAGCCGAAGAAGAACAGCCCGACGAACGTCGATTCGAGGAAGAACGCCATCAGGCCTTCGACGGCGAGCGGCACGCCGAAGATGTCGCCGACGTAGTGCGAGTAATACGACCAGTTCGTGCCGAACTGGAATTCGAGCGTGATGCCGGTCGTCACGCCCATCGCGAAGTTGATGCCGAACAGCTTGCCCCAGAACTGCGTCATGTCCTTGTAGACCTGCTTGCCGGTCATCACGTAGACGGATTCCATGATGACGAGCAGCCAGGACAGGCCGAGCGTCAGCGGGACGAACAGGAAGTGGTAGAGCGCCGTGATGCCGAACTGCAGACGTGACAGATCGACGACTTCGCTACTTATCATGGTGGTCTCCCTCGGTAGAAGCGGGCACCGGTACCGAGAGCAGCTTCTCGGCGACGGCGGCAGGCGGCAACGACATGTGTTCAGCCTGTGGATGATTGAAGAATGCGTATTTGAGCGACATCAACAGGATCAGCTTGAGAATCAGCACGAGCGTGATGTCGCGGGCGAGGGTCGGGCCGTGCGCCCACGCGACGACGCGCGCGCGCCAGCCGCGCGGCCGGGCCGGTTCCTGATTGATCGAGATCAATGCCGTTTCCCCTGAAACGATTTAAAGCGGTTTTGGCGCGACTTTATGCGGAATATGTGACGGCTGTTAAGCTGTTTTAATCCTTTTGCGCGGGACATGCCAATTTTAAAAGCGCGCATTTGCAATGCCGAGTGCTGCGCTGCGGCAGACCGTCGCGAAACCGGTTGAAAAACTTGAGGCAGATCAAGCTTTTGCGGAACATGCCCGAGAACGGGTAAATGCACGCGCAAAGCCGAAGCGGCGAATGGACGAAAAAAAACCGCTGCCGGTTGGCAGCGGTTTTCGGTGATGCGTTCGGGATCGTCGGATTATGCGTATTCGGCGAGTGCCGTGCGCATCTTTTTCATCGCGCTCGCTTCGATCTGGCGGATGCGCTCCGCGGAGACGCCGAATTCGGCCGCGAGATCGTGCAGCGTCGAGCCGCCCGAGCCGTCGTCGTCGACATGCAGCCAGCGCGCCTCGATGATGCGGCGGCTGCGCGCGTCGAGCGCGTCGAGCGCCTGGGCGATGCCGTCCGTCTGCAGCATGTCGCGCTGGCGCGCGGCCAGCACGGCGGTCGGCTCGTTGTGCGAATCGGCCAGATAGGCGATCGGCGCGTACGATTCCTCGCCGTCCTCGACTTGCCCTTCGAGCGCGATGTCGCCGCCCGACAGGCGCGTTTCCATCTCGGTCACTTCTTCGCGCTTCACGTTCAGTTCCTGCGCGAGACCGTCGATCTCCTCGGGCGTCATCGCCTGCATGCCCTTCTTGTGGCTGCGCAGGTTGAAGAACAGCTTGCGCTGCGCCTTCGTCGTCGCGACCTTCACCATCCGCCAGTTGCGCAGGATGTACTCGTGGATTTCGGCCTTGATCCAGTGAATCGCGTACGACACCAGGCGCACGTTTTGCGCCGGATCGAAACGCTTCACCGCTTTCATCAGACCGATGTTGCCTTCCTGGATCAGGTCGCCGTGCGGCAGCCCGTAGCCGAGATAGTTGCGCGCGATCGACACGACCAGGCGCAGGTGCGACAACACCAGGCGGCGCGCGGCCTCCAGGTTGTTGTTTTCGCGGTATTCGGTCGCGTACTGGCGTTCCTCTTCGGCGGTCAGCAGCGGAATGCGGTTGACGGCCTGGATGTACGCATCGATGTTGCCAAGCTGACCCGGCAACATCGAATGAGTTGCGAGCGCCAGCGAGCCTGCCGATTCGGCCTTGGCCGGCGTCGGGCTCAGGGTATTCGGGAGGGTCAGGGCGTTGCTCACTAAAAACTCCTTTGGAATCAGGGATGAACCCTGGTCTCGGGTTAGATTCCGAGGCCAATCTTAGCACTCCGTGGAGCCGAGTGCTAATACCTTAGAGCCCGTGCGGACATCGGAGTTCCCGGTTATCTATCAAAATAGTCGAGTCGATAGTCTAGGGTTCGACCGGAGGCGCAGTCGGGAGTTCCGACAGGGCGGCCGGCGGCGCGAATCGGCAGACGGTTTCGATTTTTGTAGATTTGGAAGCAAACAATTTCGCTTCGCGATGCCGATCGGAAAAGTCCTTTACCATACCATTCAGTTCGCTCGAGCACGGCCGCGCGGCCGGCTCCATTCAACCCACAAAGTTGGAGTGTCAGATGAACAAGAAGAAGAACCGCCGGCCGCGTAGCCGGATCGCCCTGCATGCCGCGGTCGCGGCCTCCCTGCTCGCCGGGTCGGGGCTGGCTTTCGCCGACCGCTGGGGCATCCAGGCGGGCGGCGGCTTCTCCGATCGCCACGGTATCGACAAGGCCGATCTGGCGGTGGTGTGGGATCCCGGCTGGAACTGGTGGGAAATCGGCGGATGGCACTTCGCGTTCGTGCTGGAAGGCCATGTCGGTTACTGGCATACGGGCGGCAACATTCACGCCAATATCGGCGAATTCGGCGCGACGCCGATGTTCCGCTTCATCAAGAGCGCCGGCCAGGTCCGGCCGTTCATCGAGGCCGGCGCCGGCGTGCGGCTGCTCACGCACCCGACGATTTCCGACAACTTCTCGATGTCGACCGCCTTTCAGTTCGCGGACGTCGTCGGCGTCGGCGCGCAATTCGGCGAGCGGCAGCAGTACCAGGTCGGCTACCGCTTCCAGCATGTGTCGAACGCGGGTATCAAAGAGCCCAATCCTGGGGTAAATTTCCACCAGTTCTACGTGCAGTACAACTTCTGATCCGCATGCCCGCGCACGGCGTGCGCGTTGCCGAGGAGTCAGGCGATGACGAAGGTGGTCGATGCGATCCGCGCGCTCGAGCGCGATCGGTTCCGGGCGATGGTCGACGGGGATGGCGAGGCGCTCGACGCGCTGCTGTCGGAGAAGGTCTTCTACGTGCACACGAACGGCAAGCGGGAAACCAAGCAGCAGTTCATCGACGCCATTGCCGCCGGCCGCCGCCGCTATCGCCAGATCGAGATTCAGTCGCAGGACGTGCTGCCCGTCGGCGACGGCACCTGCCTCGTCACGGGCCGTGCGCTGATCGAGATGGAAACGAACAACGGCGGCCTCGTGTTCCCAATCGCCTATACGGCGGTCCAGGCGCAGGAGCAGGGCCGCTGGCGCCTGCTGGCGTGGCAGGCGACGCGGTGCGCAACCGACACCTGAGCGCGCGTCGCGCCCATTTTCATGTATCGACCGAAGCGGCCTTCTGGGCCGCTTTTTGTTGCCCGTGCGGCGCGGATCGCGCGGCGCACGGGCGGTTGCGCACCGCTCGCGCCGAAGGCGAGCGGTCGTGTGCGTTCAGGCCGCCGCGCGCCGGTCCGCGTGCTGCCACGCGGAGCGATTGATCGCGCTGACGACCGCATCGAGCGCCGCGCACGACGCGTCGGCATGGACGCCGACGCCGTGCCGCAGCGGCGCATCGCCGACGCGGCAGCCGACCGACACGGCGATGCGCCCGTCGGCCGTGCGCACGTGCTCGCACGACGCGACGTCGATCGTCGCGCCGGCGGCCGCCGCGAATGCCGCGGCCGCGCGCTGCACGGCCGCTTCGGGCGCCGCGTCGGCCGCGAACGCGCCCGCGATCTCGCGGTTCTGCCAGCGCGCGCCGTTGCCGTGCCGCGCGGCCGGGCCGTCGGTTTCGAGGAATTCGCGGGCAAAGAGCGCGCAGATCGCGTCGCCGGTGACTTCGGCGCCCGACGCGTCGGCGAGCGTCTGCACCGCGTGGCTGAATTCGATCTGCACGCGGCGCGTCGGCGTAAAGCCCATGCCGCGCTCGAGCAGGTACGTCGCGCCGCCCTTGCCGGACTGGCTGTTCACGCGGATCACCGCGTCGTAGCTGCGGCCGAGATCGGCCGGGTCGATCGGCAGATACGGCACTTCCCACAGCGCGTCCGCGCGTTGCTGCGCGAAGCCCTTGCGGATCGCGTCCTGGTGCGAGCCGGAGAACGCGGTGAAGACGAGGTCGCCCGCGTACGGGTGGCGCGGATGCACGGGAATCTGGTTGCAGCGTTCGACGACGCGGCGCACCGCATCGATGTCGGAGAAGTCGAGGCCCGGATCGATGCCCTGCGTATACAGATTGAGCGCGAGCGTGACGAGATCGACGTTGCCGGTGCGCTCGCCGTTGCCGAACAGGCAACCCTCGATGCGGTCCGCGCCGGCGAGCAGCGCGAGTTCGGCGGCCGCGACCGCGGTGCCGCGGTCGTTATGCGGATGGACGGACAGCACGATGCTGTCGCGATACGCGAGATTGCGGTCCATCCATTCGATCTGATCGGCGAACACGTTCGGCATCGCGGCTTCGACGGTCGCCGGCAGGTTGACGATCATCTTGTGGTCGCGGGTCGGACGCCACATTTGCGCGACCGCGTCGCACACTTCGCGCGCGAACGTCAGCTCGGTCATGCTGAAGGTTTCCGGCGAATACTGGTAGGTCCACTGCGTGTCCGGGCGCGCGGCCGCGTATGCCTTGATGAGCCGCGTGCCTTCGACCGCGAGCGCCTTCACGTCGTCCTTCGACATCCCGAACACGATGCGGCGGAACGACGGGCAGATCGCGTTGTACAGATGCACGATCGCGCGCGGCACGCCTTCGAGCGCTTCGAACGTGCGGGCGATCAGGTCTTCGCGCGACTGCACGAGCACTTCGATCGTCACGTCGTCGGGGATGCGCTTCTCGTCGATCAGCTTGCGCACGAAATCGAAGTCGGTTTGCGACGCCGACGGAAAACCGACTTCGATCTCCTTGAACCCGATCGCGACCAGCATCTCGAAGAACTCGAGCTTCTGCTCGATGCTCATCGGTTCGATCAGCGACTGGTTGCCGTCGCGCAAGTCGGTGCTCATCCACACCGGCGCCCGCTCGATCGTGCGGGTCGGCCACTTGCGGCCGTTGAGGCGGACGGGTTCGAACGCTCGGTACTTTTCTTGCGGGTTGCGCTTCATCTTCTTGACCTCGGGTCTCAAGTCGCGAGCGAAGACGGACGGCATGAGCGACGGTTGACGCTGCCTCGCACCGTGGCGCGCGATCGCGCTGCGGATGCGGATGATCTTCGCGATTCGACCGACGGATAGACGGACGAAAGCTGACGACTTCGGGTTGCAAAAACTGCGAGAAGGGTGCTGCGAGGAACTGCTGGGAGGGACCGTGCAGACGTCGCACGGCGCTACGACAGCCTTAGGCTAGTCGTAGCGATAGCGGCCGCGCTAGGCGGCCGGAGGTAATTCGGAGGGTGTTCGGGAAGGAACGCATGACGGCAACTCTATGCCAGGATGCGGGCGCGTGTCAAATGGGCGCGATCGGGCCGGCGTGCCGCGGGCCGCGCCGACGCCCTCGCTCAGCCCGCCGTGCGGGCGATCCGCACGATCGTCGCGACCTGGCGCGCGACCGTGTCGGGTACCGGAATCTCGCCTCGCAGCACGGCGTCGGTCCAGGCGGCCGTCGTTTGCGCGTCGCGCGATTCGGGCAGCGCGACGGGCGGCGCGTCGGCCGACGAGCGCTCCGGCTCGATCAGCGTGTCGCAGACGCCGTCGTGCAGCCAGTCGACCTGCACCTGGCGCCGCGTATCCGCGACGGCTTCGCCCTCGGTGCCGCGTGCGAGCAGCGCGCCGCCGAGCGCGGCGTCCGGATGCGCGGCGAACAGCTCGACGAGACTGTCGCGATACGGCGGATGCGTGTAGTTGACGAGCCGCAGCCCGGCCGGCGCGAACGGCTGCAGCAGCTTCACGAGCGTGTGCGTCGAATTGCGCACGCCGAGCACGGCGCGCATCGACAGCAGCCGCGCGATGCGCGGCGCGAGCGTGTCGATCGGCGCGAATGCGACGCGGCGCTCGGCGAGCGTATCCTCGATCGCGTCGTGCGACGTCGACGGCGCGATCGACAGCGCCGCGAAGATCTCCGCGCTCGTCACGCGGCCCGGGTCCTGCGCGACGCCGTGCACGAGCACCGGCACGCCTTCGCGCGCGAGCAGCAGTGCGAGCAGCGGCACGAGGTTCGGCTGCTTGCGTGCGCCGTTGTAGCTCGGGATCGAGACGGGCCGGAACGTCGCGTCCCGTACGTGCACGGGCTCGAACGACGCCTGTGCGGCGGCCAGCATCGCGGCCAGTTCGTCGGCGGTTTCGCCTTTCAGCCGGTAGGCGATCAGGATCGCGCCGAGTTCGACGTCGGACACGCGCGCATCGAGCATCGCGCGATACAGCTCGAACGTGTCGGCGGCCGACAGCGCGCGCGCGCCGTGCGGGCCGCGGCCGATTTCCTTGATGAAGCGGGCGCAGGGGAACGGGGCGGCGGAGTCGTGGGCAGCGGTCATCGGGCGTGGGGCGCGCGGCCGGCAGCGCGGCGCGCGGAATTCGGTAACGGATGCACCGAGTATCGCACGGGCGCGCTTGCGCACGCACCGGCTGCGCACGGCGCTACACTCTGGTTCCCCGGCGGCGCGCCTGCGCATGCCTCGGCCGAGTACGACATCAAGAGAGACGACCCATGAAGCTCTACAGCTATTTCCGCAGTTCCGCTTCGTACCGCGTGCGGATCGCGCTGAACCTGAAGCGGCTGCCGTACGACTACGTGCCCGTGCACATGCTGCGCGACGGCGGCCAGCAACTGAAGGACGAGTATCGCGCGCTGAACCCCGACGCGCTCGTGCCGACGCTCGTCGACGGCGACGCGACGCTGCAGCAGTCGCTCGCGATCATCGAATATCTCGACGAAACGCATCCGGAGCCCGCGCTGCTGCCGAAGGCGCCCGTTGATCGAGCGTACGTGCGCGCGATCGCGCTGCAGATCGCATGCGAGATCCATCCGCTCGACAACCTGCGCGTGCTGAAGTACCTGAAGCACACGCTGCAGGTATCCGAGGAAGCGAAGAACGCGTGGTACCGGCACTGGATCGAGTCGGGCTTCGCGTCGCTCGAAACGCGCCTCGCGAGCGATCCGCGCACCGGCAAGCTCTGCTTCGGCGATACGCCGACGCTCGCCGACATCTGCCTCGTGCCGCAGGTGTTCAACGCGAACCGCTTCTCGATCGATACGGCGCGCTATCCGACGATCCAGCGGATCGCCGACTATGCGTCGACGCTCGACGCGTTCAAGGCGGCCGAACCGGGCGTGCAGCCGGACGCCGAGTGACGCGCAGGCGCCGCGCCGACGAAAAAGGCGCCCGAAGGCGCCTCGTGCGATGCGGTGCGGCGAACGACGATCAGCCGAGCAGCGCGTCCGCGAATTCTTCGGCGCTGAACGGCTGCAGATCCTCGACCTTTTCGCCGACGCCGATGAAGTACACGGGCACCGGCCGCTGCCGCGCGATCGCGGCGAGAATTCCGCCCTTCGCGGTGCCGTCGAGCTTCGTGACGATGAGGCCCGTCAGGCCGAGCGCATCGTCGAATGCCTTCACCTGCGTGAGCGCGTTCTGACCGGTGTTCGCGTCGATCACGAGCAGCACTTCGTGCGGCGCGCCGTCGTGTGCCTTCGCGATCACGCGCTTCACCTTCTTCAGCTCTTCCATCAGATGAAGCTGCGTCGGCAGGCGGCCGGCCGTGTCGGCCATCATCACGTCGATCTTGCGCGCGCGCGCGGCGCTCACCGCGTCGAAGATCACCGCGGCCGGGTCGCCGCTTTCCTGCTGCACGACGGTCACGTTGTTGCGTTCGCCCCAGACCGTCAGCTGTTCGCGCGCCGCGGCGCGGAACGTATCGCCCGCGGCGAGCAGCACCGACTGGTCGAAGCTCTGCAGATGCTTCGCGAGCTTGCCGATGCTGGTCGTCTTGCCGGCGCCGTTGACGCCCGCGATCATCATCACGAGCGGCTGCGCACGGCCGAGCACGAGCGACTTCTCGAGCGGCGTCAGCAGTTCGACGAGCAGGTCGCGCAGCGCGCTCTTCACCTGCTGCGGGTCGGTCAGGCGGCCCGCCCGCACCTTTTCGCGCAGCGCGCCGAGCAGGTACTCCGTCGCGTCGACGCCCGCATCGGACATCAGCAGCGCGGTTTCGAGCTCCTCGTACAGCGCGTCGTCGATCTTCGTGTTCACGAATACGCCGGTGATGCTCGAGCCCGTTTTCGCGAGGCCCGTCTTCAGGCGCGCGAGCCACGATTTCTTCGCCGATGCATCCTGCACGGGCGGCGGCACGATTTCGACGGTCTCGACGACTTCGTCGCGGCCGTTGTCGCTCGGCGTGACCGTCATCACGACGGCGGGCGCGGCCGGCTCGGCAGGCGCGGGTGCGGGTGGAACGTCGGCGTCGTGCGCGTCGGACGGGGCGTCGGGTTGCGGCGCGTCGGCCGGCTGCGATTCCGCGGAGCCGGGCTCCTGCGTTTTCTTGAATCGTTTGAAGAAGCTGAACATGGTCTGACGTCGGGAAGAGGGCGGGCCGCCGCGAGCCGCGGGGCGCCGGGCAGCCGCCGGCGCTCGCGGAGCGCCGCGCAACGCGGCCGAAACGCCGCATTTTATCAGGCGCGGCGACGCGCTCGCGTCAGCACGCGCCGCCGCTGTGGTAACGTGCGCCTGTTTGCCGGCATGCCGGTGCGCATGCCCGTTCTCCCGTCCCGATATTCCTGTATGTCCCGTTCCTCTTCCGGCCGCTCCGCGGCCTCGTCCGCTCGCGGCAAGCCGCATACGGTCCGCATCATCGGCGGCGACTGGAAACGCACGCCGCTCGCGGTGCTCGACCTCGATGGCCTGCGTCCGACGCCCGATCGCGTGCGCGAGACGCTGTTCAACTGGCTCGGCCAGGATCTCGAAGGCCGGCGCTGTCTGGACCTGTTCGCGGGCACCGGCGCGCTCGGTTTCGAAGCCGCGTCGCGCGGCGCGGCGAACGTCGTGATGGTCGAACGCCATCCGCGCGCCGCGCAGCAGCTGCGTGCGATCAAGGACAAGCTTGGCGCGCGCACGGTCGAGATCGCCGAGGCCGATGCGCTGCGGCTCGCGGCCGGGCTCGCGCCGCGCTCGTTCGACGTCGTGTTCCTCGATCCGCCGTTCGGCGATGCGGCCGCGCTCGCGCGCGCGATCGCGCTGACCGCGCCGCTCGTCGCCGACGGCGGCGCACTGTACGTCGAGTCCGGCGCCGAGCTCGACCTTTCCGCGCACGACGCGCTCGCGGGCTGGCAGGTCGCGAAATACGGCAAGGCCGGCGCGGTCCACTATCATTTGCTGCGGCGCGAAAATGATGAATAATGCGCGTTCCAAAAGAGGCGGCGCGCCCGAACGGCGACGCGCGTCCATCTGTGCAGTGGCGTGCACGTCGCACCGCTGCTTCCCCGTTTGCGTGATGACAGGAGGAGCGACATGGTAGTCGCCGTGTATCCCGGTACGTTCGATCCGCTGACGCGCGGCCACGAAGACCTCGTGCGGCGCGCGTCGAGCATTTTTGACACGCTGGTCGTCGGCGTCGCCGACAGTCGCGCGAAAAAGCCGTTCTTCTCGCTCGAAGAACGTCTGAAGATTGCGAACGAGGTGCTCGGCCATTACCCGAACGTGAAGGTGATGGGCTTCAAGGGCCTGCTGAAGGATTTCGTGCGCACGAACAACGCGCGCGTGATCGTGCGCGGGCTGCGCGCGGTGTCGGATTTCGAATACGAGTTTCAGATGGCCGGGATGAACCGCTATCTGCTGCCCGACGTCGAGACGATGTTCATGACGCCGTCCGATCAATATCAGTTCATTTCGGGCACGATCGTGCGTGAAATCGCGCAGTTGGGCGGCGATGTCAGCAAGTTCGTGTTCCCGTCCGTGGAGAAGTGGCTGACCGAGAAGGTCGCCGCGATGGGCGGCCCCGCCGCTTGATATAGGCCGGCCGGTTTCGTCGCGAGATCGGCCGGTAGGCGCTGCCGTGCCGCTGGCGCCGGTGCATTCGGCTCGGTGCAGCGGCGCTTGCAGCGTCATCGGGATGCCTTCCTGCCTGAGCGCCGCCGTATCGGATGCTCCGCATCGTCGGCCGTCATGTCTTGTCTTGTCGTGACACGGCCGCCGTCGCGATCGCTAAGCTAACGCACGAAACGGCTCCATTTCCCCTCGATGCCCCGCTCCCGCCGCGTCGCACGCGATCCCGGTCGACCCGCCGAAAAGCTATAATGCATTGTTTTTTCTAGGAAAGCTGGTGGCAGTATGGCTTTGATGATTACCGACGAGTGCATCAATTGCGACGTTTGCGAGCCCGAGTGCCCGAACGGCGCGATTTCGATGGGCCCGGACATCTACGTGATCGATCCGAACAAATGCACCGAGTGCGTCGGCCATTTCGACGAACCGCAGTGCCAGCAGGTGTGTCCGGTCGAATGCATTCCGCGCGACCCGCAGCATGACGAGTCGCACGCACAACTGATGGCGAAGTATCACGCGCTGATCGCCGCGACAGGCGACGCGCAGTAAGCGCAGCAAGCGGCGCGCCGGTGCGCGCCGCGTCCTCCCGGGCGGCGTTGCCGTGCCGCCCGCGGTCTTCAGCCGAGCAGGTCGCGCAAGGCGGCCACGAGCGCCTCGCATTCGGCGTCGGTGCCGACGGTGATGCGCAAGTGCTGCTCGATGCGCGGCAGCCGGAAATGCCGCACGAAAATTTCCCGTTCCTTCAGCTTCGCCGCGAGCGTGCCCGCGTCGTGCGCCGGATGGCGCGCGAACACGAAGTTCGCGGCCGACGGCACGACGTCGAAGCCGAGCGCGCCGAGTGCCTGCGTGAGCCGCGTGCGGCTGTCGACGACGCGCGCGCAGGTCGACACGAAGTACGCGTCGTCTTCGTATGCGGCCTGCGCGGCCACCTGCGCGAGCCGGTCGAGCGGGTACGAGTTGAAGCTGTCCTTCACGCGGTTCAGCGCTTCGATCAGCGCCGCGTCGCCGAACGCGAAGCCGACGCGCATGCCCGCGAGCGAGCGTGCCTTCGACGTCGTGTGCACGACGAGCAGGTTCGGATAGCGGTCGATCAGCGCAATCGCCGACTGCGCGCCGAAATCGACGTACGCTTCGTCGATCACGACGACCGACGACGGATTGGCCGCCGCGATCCGCTCGATGTCCGCGAGCGGCAGCGCGCGGCCGGTCGGCGCATTCGGGTTCGGAAACAGCACGCCGCCGCCGTCGTCGAGATAGTCGTCGACGCGGATCGAGAAGTCGTCCGCGAGCGGCACGGTGCGGGTGTCGACGCCGTACAGCCGCGCATAGGTCGGATAGAAGCTGTACGTGATGTCGGGAAAGCGCAGCGGCCGGTCGTGCTTCAGCAGCGCCTGGAACGTGTGCGCGAGCACTTCGTCGGAGCCGTTGCCGACGAACATCTGCTCGGGACGGAGGCGATGGTGCGCGGCGACCGTTTCGCGCAGCGCGCGGGCGAGCGGGTCGGGGTAGCGGCGCAGCGTGTCGCCGCTCGCGCCGAGTTCGCGCGCGATCGCCGCGACGACGCGCGGCGACGGCGGATAGGGATTCTCGTTGGTGTTCAGCTTGACGGGATGTGCGAGCGCGGGCTGCTCGCCCGGCACATAAGGCACGAGTTGCTGAACGACATCGCTCCAGTAACGGCTCACCGCTTGGCTCCTGACGGGCAAAACAACGAGAGTACCGCATGTTGCACGCCGCGGCGCGCGTTGGCCCCAGCGCGGCCGCGCATGTCGGCAGCCGGCGCGGCGGCCGCGGTGCGCCATGCCGGGGCGCGGCCGTGCGTCAGTTGCGATGCAACTGCATCGTCGCGCGATCGAGTTCGCCCTTGACGACCATCGGCATCACGGCGAGCGCGCGCTCGATTGCCGCGTCGATCACGTCCTGTTCTTCGCGACGCGGCGGCTTCAGCACGAAATTCGCGACGTCGGGCTTCGCGCCGGCGCGCGCGCTTTCCGGAATCAGGTCGCGCGGATGGCCGATGCCGATCCGCAGGCGCCAGTATTGCTGCGACGACAGATGTGCGGAGATGTCCTTCAGCCCGTTGTGGCCGCCGCTGCCGCCGCCGAGCTTCAGCTTCACGGTGCCGGGCGGCAGGTCGAGTTCGTCGTGCGCGACGAGGACCTGGTCGGGCAGGATCTTGAAGAAATGGGCGAGCGCAACGACCGACTGGCCGGAGCGGTTCATGTAGGTTTGCGGCTCGAGCAGATGCACTTCTTCGCCGTAGAGGCGCGCTTTCGCATAGAAGCCGTGGAAGCGGCGTTCGTCGCGCAGCGTCGCACCGGCTTCACGGGCGAGCTGGTCGATCAGCCAGAAGCCGGCATTGTGACGCGTCGCGGTGTATTCCGCCCCGGGATTGCCGAGGCCGACGATCAGTTTGATCATGACGTTTCGAAGGCGGCGTCGGCCGCCTGGGCGCAGAAAAAGAAAAACCCGCCGGGCATGCCGCGGCGGGTTGCGTCGACCGTTTCGCGAAACGGATCGATGAGGCGCTTACGCAGCCGGCGTTTCGCCTTCTGCAGCGTCCGACACGGCACCGGCCGGGATCGTCGCCGATGCGATGACCGGGTTTTCCGCGTCGACGTGAGCCGTCAGCGCGACGCCCTTCGGCAGTGCGATGTCCTTCGCGTGGATCGATTGACCGGCTTCGATCTTCGACAGATCGACTTCGAGGAACTCCGGCAGCGCAGCCGGCAGGCACTCGACTTCGATTTCCGTCGCGACGTGCGACACGATCGCGCTCGACAGCTTCACGGCCGGGCTGACTTCGGCGTTCAGGAAGTGCAGCGGCACCTTCGTGTGCAGCTTCTTCTTCGCGTCGACGCGCTGGAAGTCCACGTGCAGCACGAGCTGCTTGAACGGGTGGTATTGCACGTCGCGCAGCAGAACTTGTTGCGACTGGCCGGCCACTTCGAGGTCGAGGATCGACGAGTGGAAGGCTTCCTTCTTCAGGGCGTGCCACAGGGCGTTGTGATCGAGTTCGATCATTTGCGGGGCAGCTTCGCCACCGTAGACGATACCCGTGGTCTTACCGGCGTTGCGCAGGCGGCGGCTCGCACCCGTACCTTGCTCTTTGCGCTCGAAAGCGACGACTTTCATGTGATTCTCCAATAGCTGCCCGCGACCAGGCAGTAAAACGGGGCCGACGACATGGCGGCCCCCGATGAAACGGACGGGGTTTCGTCTATCCCGTCCGATTGTGCAAAAAGCGAAGCGTTGCCGCTTCGCTTTTTACGCATGCTTCGTTTGTCGGTGCGCGATCAGGATTCCGCGAACAGCGACATCACCGAATCGCCGCGGCGGATCCGCGAGAACGTTTCGGCCAGCAGGCTCGCGCTCGTCAGCGAGCGGATCTTCGAGCAGGCCAGCGATTCGGCCGACAGCGGAATCGTGTCGGTCACGACGAGTTCGTCGAGCGCCGAGGCGGCGATGCGCTCGGCGGCGCCGCCGGACAGCACCGGGTGCGTCGCGTACGCAAACACCTGCTTCGCGCCGCGCTCCTTCAGAACCTGCGCCGCCTTGCACAGCGTGCCGGCCGTATCGACCATGTCGTCCATGATCACGCAGGTGCGGCCTTCGACTTCACCGATGATGTTCATCACTTCGGAGACGTTCGCCTTCGGGCGACGCTTGTCGATGATCGCGAGATCGCAGTTGAGCTGCTTCGCGAGTGCCCGTGCACGCACCACGCCGCCGACGTCCGGCGACACGACGAGCAGATCCGGGTAGTTCTGCTTGCGCAGGTCGCCCAGCAGGATCGGCGTTGCGTAGATGTTGTCGACGGGAATGTCGAAGAAGCCCTGAATCTGGTCGGCGTGCAGATCCATCGTGATGATCCGCTCGACGCCGGCGATTTCCAGCATGTTCGCGACGACCTTCGCCGAGATCGCGACGCGCGCCGAACGCGGGCGGCGGTCCTGGCGGGCATAGCCGAAGTAGGGGATGGCGGCGGTGATCCGGCCGGCGGATGCGCGCTTCAGCGCATCGACCATGATCATCAGTTCCATCAGGTTGTCGTTCGTCGGCGCGCACGTGGATTGCAGGACGAAGACGTCCTTGCCGCGCACGTTTTCCTGGATCTCGACCTGGATCTCGCCGTCGGAGAAACGGCTGACCATTGCCTTGCCGAGGGGAATTCCAAGAATGTTGACGACTTCCTGAGCAAGCGCGGGATTGGCGTTGCCAGTAAAAACCATCAGGCCGTCATGGCTGCTCATCGTGCACCTGCTTCGGGCTTGGGCGGGAAATGCGGGAAAATTTTTGGCAGGGGAGGAAGGACTCGAACCCTCGCATGCCGGAATCAAAATCCGGTGCCTTAACCAACTTGGCGACTCCCCTACACTTAACTGATAACTCAGCCGGACGGTAGGTCATCCGACAAAGTAAAACTTCATGACGCGAAAGCGAAGAGCGGATGCTCGTTCAGGCTCTCGGCAACTGCGCCGTTCCAGCCGGCGGGCAACTGGGCTTTCGCCGCTTCTGCCTGCTGTTTGCTTTGAAACGCTGCAAACACGCTTGCTCCGGAGCCGGTCATCCTCGCGGGGGCCACATTATACAACCACTTGACCACCTGCGCAACTTCCGCGTACTTGCTTGTCACAACTTGCTGCATGTCGTTCCGGCCGAAACTGTCTGGCCATCTCGCATCGCTGCTTTGCTGTGCAAGAAAGTCCGTAATTGTGACTGGCTTCGAATCTCTTGTCAACAACTCATCTGAAAAAATTTCAGCGGTCGGGACATGAACGCGTGGCGTCACAACCAGGAACCAGCGAGTCGGCAATTCTACCTCAGCTAATTCTTCTCCGATACCCTCTGCGAACGCATTTTTTCCAAAAATGAAAAATGGCACGTCGGCGCCGAGTTTCACCGCGAGCGACTGCAATTCCGCGCGCGGCAGATCGAGCTGCCATAGACGGTTCAGCGCGAGCAGCGTCGTCGCGGCATCGGAGCTGCCGCCGCCGAGTCCGGCGCCCATCGGCAGGCATTTGTCGATCTCGATGTCGACGCCTGCGGCGGTGCCCGTGTGCGCCTTCAGCAGGTTCGCCGCGCGTACGACGAGATCGCTCTGCTCGGGCACGCCCGGCACGTCGGTCGCACGCGCGACCTTGCCGTCGTCGCGCAGCGTGAAGTGCAGCATATCGCCCCAGTTCAGCAGCTGAAACACGCTCTGCAGGTCGTGATAGCCGTTCGGCCGGCGGCCGGTGATATGCAGGAACAGGTTGAGTTTCGCGGGCGCAAGACAGTTGCGCAGCGAGCGGGTCGAATCGGTCATGCTGGTATCGAAACGGGTGCGCGTGCTCACTGATCGAGCACGAGCTTGATGTCGAGCGGCGGCGTCGCGCGCACGAGGTTGACGCGTCTGACGCCCGTGGCCGGTGCGTCCGCGTAGGCGAGGTAGTCGATCGTCCAGCCGTCCTGGCGGATCTGCTTCAGGCGCGTGCCGTCGGCCGGATCGCGTTCGGTCTCGGCCGGTGTCGCGGGCGCCGGCGTCGGCAGCAGCCAGTAGCGCAGGCCCGCGAGCGGCAGCGAGAAGCCGAGCGTGTTCTGCATCAGCTCGCCGACGTCCGCGGCATATTGCGGCTGGCGATTCGGCAGTTCGAGCGACGCTGCACGCGGCGTCGACTTCACGATCGCGAGCGTCTGGCCGAGCGGGCTGCGCAGCTCGAGCGACACGTCGTTGCCGTGCTCCTGCCAGTCGAAATTGCCGTACACGTTCTGCTGCTTGCCGAGCCGGTCGTAGTACTGCACCGCGAAGCGGCCGTGATAGGCGTGCGTCGCGGCCGTCTGAAGCGTGCCGCCGGCAGGCGCCTGCGCGGACGGCGGCGTGCTTGCGCAACCGGCGAGCGCGAGCGCCGCGCCGGCTGCCGCGAGCGCGCGACAGGCGCGCGAAGACAGGGAAAACATCGGGAACATCTGCATCAGAGACCGTTGATCTGGAAGCGTTTCAGCGTCTGTACGAGCGTTTCGTTGTCGGGCTCGAGCTTCTGCGCGGCGCGCCATGCGGAGCGTGCGTCGTCCTGCGCGCCGCTCTTCCACAGCACTTCGCCGAGGTGCGCGCCGATTTCGGCGTTCGGCTGCAGGTCGTACGCGCGGCGCAGGATCTTCGCGGCGCCGGCCGTATCGCCCATCCGGTACCTGACCCAGCCGAGGCTGTCCATGATGTACGCGTCGTTCGGCGCGAGCGACAGCGCCTTCTCGATCAGCTTGTTCGCTTCCGGCAGTCGCTGGTTGCGATCGGCAAGCGAATAGCCGAGCGCGTTGTAGGCCTGCGGATTGTCGGGCTGCGTGCGGATCAGCTCGCGCAGCTGCTTTTCCATCGCCGCGTAGTGGCCCGTCTTCTCGGCCGCCATCGCGTAGTCGTAGCGCAGGTCCGGATCGTCGGGGAAATCGTCGACCGCGCGAGAGAGCCGCGCCTCCGCTTCCGCGTAGCGCTTCGCGGTGAACAGGATCGACGCGTCGGTGCGCGCGATCACGGCCGCGTCGCGCGGATCGGTGACGGGCAGATCGTCGAGCACCTTGCGCGCCTCGTCGGTCTTGCCCTGCTTCTGCAGCAGCTGCGCACGCGTGATTTGCGCGGGCAGGTAGTGCTGGCTCGTCTGGTCGACCTTGTCGAGCCATTGCGACGCCTGGGCCTCGTTGCCCTGTTCGATCGCGATCTGCGCGAGATAGATGTAACCCTGGCCGACGTCGAGATCCGGCTGCTTCGCGCCGAGCTGCACGTACTGCTTCAGGTAGGCCGTCGCGTCGTCGAGCTTTTTCTGCTGGATCTTGATCAGCGCGAGCGCCATCAGCGGCGTCGGGTCCTTCGAATCGAGCTTGCGCATCGTTTCGAACTGCTTTTGCGCATCGTCGAGCCGATCGTCAGCCAGGTACAGCTGCGACAGCGCGAGCCGCGCATCGCGCGACTTCGGATTCTGCTGAACGTATTTCTCGAACGACGCGATGCCGGCCGCACGCTCCGCCGGCCCCATCTGCGACAGCATCAGCGCCGCGGGCAGGTAGTCGGGGCGGATCTGCAGCGCGCGTCGCAGCGACTGTGCGGCGCCGTCCTTGTCGTCGACCGCGAGCTGCTGCCGCGCGATCGCAAGATGCGCCTCGGGCCGGTTCATGTCGTTCTTGAGCATGTCCTTCAGCACCGCGAGGCCGCCGACGCGGTCGGCGCCGCGCGCGAGCAGCGCCTGCAGCGCAAGGATCGCCGGGCCGCGCGTGTCGCCGGTCGCGCGCGCGAGCTCGCGGGCGAGCATCGGTTGCGCATCGGCCGGCTTGCCGGCGAGCACGAGCAGCGCCGCGTCGACTTGCGATGCGCGATTCGAATCGGGCGCGTACTGGCGCCAGAGATTCGCGGCCGACAACGCGTCGGCCGGGCTCTGCGCGCCGAGCGCGATTTCGGTCGCGCGCTGCGCCATGCGCGGATCGCGCGTGTCGCGCGCGAGCGCGAGATAGGTCTGGTACGCGGGCGCCGGCTGATTGCGCTGAAGCGCGACCTCGGCCGCGAGCACCTGATAGACGATCTGGCTCGTGAGCGGGACGGCCGGAAGATCCTTCTTCTCGTCCGGCATCACGTGATCGAACGCACCCTGCGACTCCGCGTCGTCCGATGCCGGATCCTGCGCGTGAGCCGGAAAGGCGGTGAGGGTCCAGACGGCGAGCAAGGCCGCGCCAAGCGCGCGGCGGACCGGGAACGCGCGCGTGCCGCCCGCGGCGGCGGGGCGCTTCAGAAGCAGCTTCGAGGGCAGGGTCATGGAAATCCGTTCGATGTTTCAACCGATTGTATCGCGCTCGCTACAATACACGCACGATCGTGATCATCCAGCTTCAGACCCGCAAAACATGCCAGAGTTGCCAGAAGTCGAAGTCACGCGGCGGGGCATTGCGCCCTTTGTCGCGGGCCGCCGCGTCGAGCGTGTCGACGTCCGCACCGCGATGCTGCGCTGGCCCGTGCCGGCCGGCCTCGCGGAGCAATTGCGTGCGCGCGAGGTGCTCGCCGTCGAGCGTCGCGGCAAGTATCTGCTGTTCGAGGTCGATGCGGGCTGGTTCATCGTCCATCTCGGCATGACGGGCACGCTGCGCGTGCTGCCCGCAGGCGGCGTGCCCGTCGCCGCGAAGCACGATCACGTCGACTGGATCTTCGACGAATTCGTGCTGCGCTTTCGCGATCCGCGCCGGTTCGGCGCCGTGCTGTGGCATCCGCGCGAAGCGGGCGACGTGCATGCGCATCCGCTGCTCGCGAGCCTCGGCGTCGAGCCGTTTTCGCCGGCATTCGACGGCGCGCTGCTGCATCGGCGCACGCGCGGCCGCACGGTCTCCGTCAAGCAGGCGCTGCTCGCGGGCGACATCGTGGTCGGCGTCGGCAACATCTACGCGTCGGAGAGCCTGTTTCGCGCGGGCATCCGGCCGACGACGGCCGCCGGGAAGGTCTCGCTGCCGCGCTACGAGCGGCTCGCCGAAGCGGTGCGCGCGACGCTCGCGGACGCGATCGATCGCGGCGGCAGCACGCTGCGCGATTTCGTCGGCAGCAACGGCGAGAGCGGCTACTTCCAGCTCGACTGCTTCGTCTACGATCGCGCGGGCGAGCCGTGCCGCGTGTGCGGCACGCCGATCCGGCAGATCGTGCAGGGCCAGCGCTCGACTTACTTCTGTCCGACGTGCCAGCGTTGAACCTTCCTTTTGCCGATTCCAAAACTTGAAGCCGCCCCGCATCGCCCCCGCTCCTTTTCCCGTCACGCCGCTGCATCGCACGTTCGCGCCGCGCCTGATCGCGTGGCAGCGCCAGCACGGCCGCCACGACCTGCCGTGGCAGAACACGCGCGATCCGTACCGGATCTGGCTGTCGGAAATCATGCTGCAGCAGACGCAGGTGTCGACCGTCGTGCCGTATTACACGCGCTTTCTCGAACGCTATCCGGACGTCGCCGCGCTTGCGGCCGCACCGATCGACGACGTGATGGCGCTGTGGGCCGGCCTCGGCTATTACTCGCGTGCGCGCAACCTGCATCGCTGCGCGCAGGTCGTCGTCGCCGAGCACGGCGGCGCATTTCCGGCCACGCCCGATGCGCTCGCCGAACTGCCGGGCATCGGCCGCTCGACGGCCGCGGCGATCGCATCGTTCGCCTACGGCGCACGCGCGACGATCCTCGACGGCAACGTGAAGCGCGTGCTCGCGCGCGTATTCGGCATCGAAGGGTTTCCCGGCGAGAAGCGCGTCGAAAACGACATGTGGGCACTCGCCGAATCGCTGTTGCCCGACGCGGCGCATGCGGACGACGTGAGCGCCTACACGCAGGGATTGATGGATCTCGGCGCGACGCTCTGCGTGCGCGGCAAGCCCGACTGCGCGCGTTGTCCGTTCGCGGGCGACTGCGTCGCGCAGGCGACCGGGCGGCAGCGCGAACTGCCGGCCGCGCGGCCGAAGAAGGCCGTGCCGACGCGCAAGACCTGGATGCTCGTGCTGCGCGACGGCGACGCCGTGCTGCTCGAGCGGCGTCCGCCGGCCGGCATCTGGGGCGGCTTGTGGAGTTTGCCGCAGGCCGACGGCGATGCCGAGCTCGCGGCTCTCGCACGCCGTTTCGGCGGCGGCGGCCCGGTGCCGCTCGCGCCGCTCACGCATACGTTTACGCATTTCCGGCTCGAGATCGAACCGCGGCTCAGCGATGTCGCGAGCGAGGCCGCGGCCGTGCCGTTTGCACAGGCACAGGATGCCGATACTGCATGGGTGCCGCTGAGCGCGCTCGATACCTACGGCGTGCCGGCGCCGGTGCGCAAGCTGCTCGACGCGCTGAGCGGGCCGCTGCTGTAACGAACGAAGCCGGGCTGCGCGCGGCCGCGCTCAGAGCCAGCCGTGCCGGTCGAGCACGTGGTGAACGGCATCGATGCGCGCGCCCACATCGGGAAACTCCATGAGCTTTTGCCGTGCGCGCAGGTCGAGCGGCAGCAGTTCCGCGAGGCGGTTCGACACCCAGCTCGGATCGTCGAGGCGGAACGGTTCGGCGAACGGCAGGCGGCCGGGCTCAGATTTCTGCAGCGCGCTGATGATGCGCTCGAGCACTTCGGCGCACGAGCCGAACTGCGCGAGCGCCTGCTCGCCTTCGAGCGGGATGTCGTCGGGCAGCGGCTCCGCGATGCCGACCAGCAGCCCGTTCGATTCGACGCGATACGACAGCAGCTCGAAGCGTTGCGTGCCGACCGCCTGCAGATAGAGCATCCCGAATTCGCCCGTATCGCATTCGGTGATGCGCGCCATGCAGCCGATCGTCTCGGGCACCGACACCGCGCCGTCCTGCGCGACCTCCGGACCGCTTTTCAGCAGGCACACGCCGAACGGCGCGTCGTCGCGCAGGCAGGTGCGCGCCATGTCGAGATAGCGCGCCTCGAACACCTTCAGCGGCAGCAAGCCTCCGGGGAACAGCACCGTGTGCAGCGGAAACAGCGGCAGGTCGATCAGGGTGGTCGATAGGGAGGACATGGCGCGCCGACGGAGGAGCGGGCGTCGCTAAGGTCGGTCGACCTCGGTGACGAGCCGCGACGACGCGTCGACATCCACCGGCGCGTCACGATGCCGCACGATCACGTTCGCCGCGGACGCAAAGCGCGCGGCAAGCGTTTCCGCGATGAACACCGACCGGTGCTGGCCGCCCGTACAGCCGATGGCGACGGTCAGATAGCTCCGGTTGTCTTCGCGGAAATGCGGCAGCCATTTCATCAGGAACGCATGGATGTCGTCGATCATCTGATGGACGATCGGCAGTGCGTCGAGGAAGGCGATGACCGGCTGGTCGAGCCCGGTGAGCGGGCGCAGCTCGTGGTCGTAATACGGATTCGGCAGCGCGCGCACGTCGAACATCAGGTCGGCGTCGAGCGGCACGCCGCGCTTGAAGCCGAACGATTCGAACATCAGCATCAGGTCGTTGCTGTTCTGTTCGATGAAGCGCTTGACCCACGTGCGCAATACGTTCGCGCGCAACGTGCTGGTATCGATCTGATGGCCGAATTCGGCGAGCGGCGCAACCAGTTCGCGTTCGCGCTCGATCGCTTCCTCGAGCGACGACAGCAGCCCGACGTTCGCATCGTGCGACGGCGAACCCGACAGCGGATGGCGGCGCCGCGTTTCGGAGAAGCGCTGGATCAGCGCCTGCGTGCTCGCGTTCAGGAACAGCACGCGCAGGTCGTGCTCGCGCGACAGCGAGCGGATCAGGCCGGGCATTTCGTCGAGCGAGGCGCTCGAACGCGCGTCGATCGCAACCGCGAGCCGGCGCTGACCGGCTTCGTCGAGGTAGCGGGCGAGCTCGGGCAGCACATGCGGCGGCAGGTTGTCGACGCAATAATAGCCGGCGTCTTCGAGCGCGTTCAGCGCGACGGACTTGCCGGAGCCGGAAATGCCGGTGATGAGGACGATGCGCATGGGAACCTGGGAAAACTGACGTTTCATCATAGCACCGGCTCGGCGCATCGCGGCGGTGTGCGGCGATGCGCGCCGACGCTAGACGAGCTTGCCGGGGAACTGACTTTCGGGATCCTGCATCGCGAGTCGTTGCCGATCCATCAAATCGCGCAACGTGTCGATGCCGCGCAGCTGCAGGATCGTGTTGCGCACGGCGGCCTCGACGAGCACCGCGAGGTTGCGGCCGGCCGCCACCTGAATCGTCACCTTGCTGATCGGCAGGCCGAGCACGTCGACGGTCTGGCTTTCGAGCGGCAGGCGCTGGAATTCGCCGTCGGGCCGCCGCACGAGCTGCACGATCAGCTTCAGCTTCATCTTCCGCCGTACCGCGGTTTCGCCGAAGATCGTCTTGATGTCGAGCAGGCCGAGGCCGCGCACTTCCAGCAGGTTCTGCAGCAGCGGCGGGCAGCGGCCTTCGACGAAATCGGGGCCAAGTCTGACGAAATCGACGGCATCGTCGGCGACGAGCCCGTGACCGCGGCTGATCAGCTCGAGGCCGAGCTCGCTCTTGCCGAGGCCCGAGTCGCCCGTGAGCAGCACGCCCATCCCGAGGATGTCGAGAAACACGCCGTGCAGCGTCGCGCGCGGCGCGAGGATGCGCGACATGTAGAGACGCAGACTGTCGATGACCGCCGCCGCGGACATCGGCGTCGTGAACAGCGGCGTGGAGGAACGCGTGCAGCGCAGTACCAGTTCGGGCGGCGCCGCGGCGCCGCCGGCGACGACGAGGAACGGCGGTTCGAGCGCGATCAGTTCGGCCATGTGCCGCGAACGGTCTTCGTCGGTCTGCCGCTGGTAATAGTCGATCTCGGCTTCGCCGAGCACCTGGATCCGGTTCGGGTGGATCAGGTTCAGGTGGCCGACGAGGTCGGCGCTCGACGTCGCGTTCGCGACGGTATCGGCGGAGAAGCCGCGCTCCCAGCCTTCATGCCCCGTCAGCCAGCTGAGCTTCAGCGTGGCCGCGTTGTCGTCGAAGATGCTCTGGGCGTTGATGCTGGACGTATCCATGACTGCGTCACTCCAATGAGCCGGTATCGATGCACGGCGACGGGCGTCGCGATGCCGGACCGGCGCCGGGTGGCCGTGCGCGGCGGCGCCGGCCGCGTCGTTCGGGAAAATATTCCGCCCGGATCAGCTCAAGGTTGCCACTGAGTGAGCAGGCGATGCAACTCGGCGGGATCCGTTTCGTTGTGCAGACGCTCGCGCGCGTCGCGATCGGACAGCAGCTGCGCGATTTCGGACAGGATCTCGAGGTGCTGCTGTGTGGCTTGCTCGGGAACGAGCAGGAAAATCAGGAGGGAAACCGGCTGGCCGTCGGGGGCCTCGAACGGGATCGCATCGGCGAGCCGCACAAATGCCGCGAGCGGATGCTTGAGGCCCTTGATGCGTCCGTGCGGAATCGCGACGCCTTCGCCGAGACCGGTCGAGCCGAGGCGCTCGCGCGCGAACAGATTGTCCGTGACGGTGCTGCGAGCGATGCCGTTCTGATTCTCGAAGATCAGCCCGGCTTGTTCGAAAACGCGTTTCTTGCTGGTGACGGAGAGGTCGATGACGACGTTCTCTATGGGCAGGATTTTGGCTAGGCGATTCATGTTGGCAGGCGATTGGACGGCCTGGGGTCTCCTTGCGGCGGCAGACTGATGGTCCATGTTCGACGATATCAAGGCGTTCGGCATCGGAAGCGTGCAACGCGCGGCGACCGGATCAACGCCCCCCGGCGATAACCGGAGCATTATAGAACACAGCCGCGCGCGTGGTGCAGCGCGGCCGACCCTCGGCGCCGCTGCGCGGCACCGCAAAAAAAACGCCCGGCGAACCGGGCGGCGCTGTGTTGCGGTAACGGTTATTGCGGCGGCAGTTCGATCTGGTCGACGGCCGGCTGCAGCTTGATCGGATCGTGCGCGTGCGTCTGCAGGCGCTCCATGTGCTTGACGACCTGGCGGTCCAGCTTGTCGATCAGCAGATCGATCGCTGCATACAGGTTGCCGTTCGAACTTTCGACGAAGATGTCCTTGCCCTTCAGGTGCAGATTGATTTCCGCACGCTGCTGCTTGTCCTTTTCCTTGTGGTTGTCGACCGAGAGGATCACAGTGCCATCGATCACCTGATCGCTATGCCGTAGCACCCGGTCCAGCTTGGTGATCACGTATTCGCGAATCGCAGGCGTGACTTCGAGATGATGTCCACTGATCTTCAGGTTCATAGTGCTTCTCCAAGCGAGTGACCACCCGGCCGCATCGAGGCGGCGCTCCGGTCGACTTGCCCGTCCCGCACGAGGCGGCGAATCGCGGACAGGTCGCCCGGCCTGTTCCCCGTGTGCGCGGTGGCCGGAACACGCCTGCCGCCGGGCAGGCAGCAGGCTTAAAGAGACTTGCGCAGATTCACTGCCGGGATCCTGAGGGCTTCGCGATATTTCGCAACCGTGCGGCGCGCGACCACGAAGCCTTGTTCTGCCAGCAGCTCGGCAATGCGGCTGTCCGAAAGTGGCGATTTGGGGTCTTCGGCTCCTATCAGTTGCTTGATGAGGGCACGGATGGCGGTCGACGATGCGGCGCCACCGGTGTCGGTCGAGACGTGCGATCCGAAGAAGTACTTAAATTCAAGCGTCCCGAACGGGGTCAGCATGTACTTGCCCGTTGTCACACGGCTGACAGTCGACTCGTGTAGGCCCAGCGTATCAGCTATTTCCCGCAAAACCAAGGGGCGCATGGCAATTTCGCCGTGCGCAAAGAAATTCTTCTGACGTTCGACAATCGCCTGCGCGACGCGCAGGATCGTGTCGAACCGCTGCTGGATGTTCTTGATGAGCCAACGCGCTTCCTGCAGCTGCTGCTTGAGCGAGCCGGCCGACGGATCGCCGCGGCTGTTGCGCAGGATGTTCGCGTACAGGTTGTTGATGCGCAGCTTCGGCACGACCTCGGGATTGAGCTCGGCCTGCCAGCCCTGGCCGACCTTCTTCACGATGATGTCGGGCACGACGTAGTCGGCTTCGGCCTTGCCGTAGGCCGCGCCGGGGAACGGCTCGAGCGAGCGGATCAGCGCGTGCGCGTCGCGCAGCGCGTCGTCGGTGGCCTTCAGATGCTTGCGCAACCGCGTGAAATCGCGCGCGGCGAGCAGTTCCAGATGTTGCGACACGATCTCGAGCGCGAGCGTGCGCGTCGGGGACGGATCGAGCCGCAGCAGCTGCAGCTTCAGACATTCCGATGCCGAACGCGCGCCGACGCCGGCCGGATCGAAGCTGTGCAGCAGTGCGAGCGCCGCGTTCAGTTCGTCGCAGTCGACTTCGAGTTCGGGCGGTAGATCGGCGAGCACCTCGTCGAGCGACGCCGTCAGGTAGCCGTCGTCGTCGAGCGACTCGATCAGGAACATCACGAGCGCGCGATCGCGCGGGCTCGCCTGCGTGACGCGCAGCTGCGCGGACAGATGATCGCGCAGCGACGTCGCCGCTTCCTGCACCTGCAGCGGCGGCAGATCGTCGTCGTCGGAGGCGCCGCTCGCGCGGCCGAATTCGTCGAGGTTCCACTGCGGGCCATCGCTTGCGTCGCCGGCCGCATAGCCGTCGTATTCGTCGGCGCCGGCCGGTTCGTCGCGCTCAGCACGATCGCTCGACTGGCCGTTGCCGTTCGCGATGGCCGGCTCGCCGTTCGACACGGGCGGCGTCTGCGCGATCAGCGAGCCGTCCGCCGCAACGCGCAGCGGGCTCGCGATCCATTCGTCGTCGTTCTCGAGCAGCGGGTTCTGGGCGACCGCCATCGCCACTTCCTGCTGCAATTCGAGCGTCGACAACTGCAGGAGCCGGATCGACTGCTGTAGCTGGGGCGTCAGCGCCAGATGTTGCGACAGGCGGAGTTGGAGGCTGGCTTTCATGGCAGAGAGGGAGTCATACCGGCAGTTTGCCACGACCCAGGCGCATTGAGCCATCCGCGATTACGCGTGGCGCGCCGCCCGGCCGGCGGCACGTCCGCGAGGCTGGGCGCGGCCCCGCGCGGCACGGCCGGGCGGGCGCTGCCAGCGGCGCGTTACATGCGGAAATGTTCGCCGAGATACACGCGGCGAACGCTTTCGTTCTCGATGATCTCGTTCGGTGCGCCGGCCGCAAGCACGGAGCCGTCGCTGATGATGTACGCGTGGTCGCAGATGCCGAGCGTTTCGCGCACGTTGTGATCGGTGATCAGCACGCCGATGTTGCGCTGTTTCAGGAACTTGACGATCTTCTGGATCTCGAGCACCGCGATCGGATCGACGCCCGCGAACGGTTCGTCGAGCAGGATGAAGCTCGGGTTCGTCGCGAGCGCGCGCGCGATTTCGACGCGGCGCCGCTCGCCGCCGGACAGCGACAGCGCGGGGTTCTCGCGCAGATGGCCGATCTGCAGCTCGTCGAGCAGCGCTTCGGTGCGCGAGGCGATCGCGTCCTTCGACAGCCGCTTGCCGTCGTCGCCGTGCTGCAGCTCGAGCACCGCGCGGATGTTCTCCTCGACGGTCAGCTTGCGGAACACCGACGCTTCCTGCGGCAGATACGACAGGCCGAGCGACGCGCGCTTGTGGATCGGCAGCAGGCTGATCGAACTGCCGTTCAGCGAGATCTCGCCCGCGTCGAGCGGCACGAGGCCGACGATCATGTAGAACGATGTCGTCTTGCCGGCGCCGTTCGGGCCGAGCAGGCCGACCACTTCGCCGCTCTTCACGTCGAGCGAGACGTCCTTGACGACCGTGCGCGAGCCGTAGCGCTTCTTCAGGTTGCGTACGACGAGCGAACTCGTGGTGCCGGCCGGCTGGCGATTCGGGAGCGCGTTCATTGACCGGGCGCTCCCTGGATCGTGGTCGACGGCGACAGCTTTGCCGGCGCACCGTTCATCGGGCCCGGGCCGCCGTTCTTCGGCGACAGCATCGCGCGCACGCGACCGTTCGGATTGCCGGGCGCGGCGACGTCCTTGCCGCCCTTCGCGGTGTAGAAGTCGTGCTGGCCGTCGTACGTGATCACGCTGCCGTGCACGGTGTCGGCGATCGTCGACGTGCCCTGCAGGCGACGCACGGTCGCGGCGGTCGTCAGCGTGGTGAGATCCTGCTTGCCGTCGTAGTCGATGCGCTCGGCGTCGCCGTCGATGTATTCGTCGAGACCTTCGCGCTTCTGGCGGAACGTCGCGTGCTTCTTGCCGCTGCCGAACGACGTCGCGTACTGATAGCCCTCCGGATCCTGGCGCACTTCGACGCGATCGCCGGTGATCTTGATCGTGCCCTTCGTGATCACGACGTTGCCGGTGGCGACGGTGACCTGCTTCAGGTCGTCATAGGTCAGGTTGTCCGCCTCGACGTTGATCGGCTTGTTCTGGTCGGCCTTCTCGGCGTGGGCGAGCGGCGCCAGGCCGACGAGGGGCAGGGCGACGAGCGTCGCGGCGAGCGCGGCGCGGACGGCGCGCGCAGCGCCGCCGGAATTCTGTCGAGGGAACGGTTCGTTCATGCAGTCACGTGAGGGAAGCGTCACTTGGGTTGACCTTTCGAGCCGCCGGACGCGTCCGACGCGGCGATCGTGCCGCGCACGTTGCCGTAAAGCTCGATGACCCGGGTGACGTTGTTGTACTTCATGCCGTCGGTCGCGTTGACGAGCGACAGGCCGCGCTGAAGTTTAACCGGCTTTTCGGTCTGGATCACGTCGTCATTGACGAAGATACGGAAATGCTGCGAATCGGCCTGCATCTGCGGGTCGCCGCCGCCGGCCGCGCGCAGGATCCGCGCGTCGTCGTACAGGTCGACGATCGACACGTCGCCGTTGACCGTGCCGCGCTTCGCGGTGGTCGTGACGACCGGCTTGCCGGGCTGGAACGCGCGCATCGCGGGCATCGTCAGGTCGCTCGACTCGGTGTCTTCGTAGTGGACGAGCTTCGCGGCCGTCAGCCGGTACTGCGTCGTGCCGGACTGGTCGAGCTCGGTGACCGAGAAGTTGTCCGCGAAATAGTCGGGCGTGTGGCGCTTCGGCTGCGCGACGCCTTCGCCGGGCGGCGGCAGCGTCGCCTGCAGCAGCCACCACGTGATGCCCGCGAGCGCCGCGACGGCAACGAGCGGGAGCAGCTGGGTCCAGCGGAAATGCGGGTTCATCCGTCAGGCTCCGCACGCGGCTGCGAGCAGCGCGTCGTAGCGGCGCTGCGCGCGCAGCACCGTGTCGCACACTTCGCGCACCGCGCCTTCGCCGCCGCGGGCTTCCGCGACCCAGTGCGCGCGCGCGATGACTTCCGGATGCGCGTTCGCCGGCGCAGCCGCGAAGCCGCAGCGCAGCATCACCGGCAGATCGGGCCAGTCGTCGCCCATGTAGCCGCACGCGTCCGGCGCGATGCCGAGCGACGCGATCAGATCGGTGAAGACGCTCAGCTTGTTCTCGACGCCCTGGAACAGGTGCGTGATCTTCATTTCCTTCGCGCGCGCCGCGACGATCTCCGAGCGGCGGCCCGTGATGATCGCGGTCGCGATGCCGGCTTCGCCGAGCAGCTTCACGCCGTGGCCGTCCAGCGAATTGAACGACTTCATCGCATCGCCCGCAGCGGTAAACAGCAGGCCGCCGTCGGTCAGCACGCCGTCGACGTCGAAAATCATCAGCTTGACGCGGCTCGCGCGTTCGGCTGCAGTCAGCGCAGCGCTCATCAAATCACCTTCTTCGAAAACAGGTCGTGCATGTTCAGCGCGCCGATCAGCACGCCGTCGGCGTCGACGACCAGCATCTGGTTGATCCGGTGGCGCTCCATCAGTTCCACCGCTTCGACCGCCAGATGGTCTGCGCCGATCGTGCGCGGCTCGCGCGTCATCACGTCCGCGATCGGCAGGCGGCGGAAATCGCCGTCGCGCGCGAGCACGCGGCGCAGGTCGCCGTCGGTGAAGATGCCCGCGATCTTGCGGTTCGTGTCGACGACGGCCGTCATGCCCATCCGCTTCGCGGTGATCTGGAACAGCGCGTCCGACAGCGTCGCGTCGAGCCCGACATACGGGACGTCGTCGCCGGTGCGCATCACGTCGCGCACGTAGGTCAGCAGACGCCGGCCGAGTGCGCCGCCCGGATGCGAGCGCGCGAAATCCTCGGAGCCGAAGCCGCGCGCGTCGAGCACCGCGACGGCGAGCGCGTCGCCGAGCGCGAGCGCGGCGGTCGTGCTCGCGGTGGGCGCGAGATTCAGCGGGCACGCTTCCTTCGACACCGCCGCGTTCAGGTTCACGTCGGCGAGCGTGCCGAGGCTCGATTCCGCGCGGCCCGTGATCGCGATCAGCTTCGCGCCGATCCGCTTCACGAGCGGCAGGATCGCGACGAGTTCTTCCGACTCGCCGGAATAGGAAATGCCGATGAAGACGTCGTCCGGCGTGACCATGCCGAGGTCGCCGTGGCTCGCTTCCGCCGGATGGACGAAGAACGCGGGCGTGCCGGTGCTCGCGAGCGTGGCCGCGATCTTGCGGGCGATGTGCCCCGATTTGCCGATGCCGGAGACCACGACGCGGCCGCGGCAGCCGAGCAGCAGCGCGACGGCGTGGGCGAAGCTGCCGTCGAGCTGGTCGCGCAGCGCGCGCACGGCGTCCGCCTCGATGTCGAGCACGTCGCGGGCGAGCGCGAGCGCCCGATCATCATTGATTTTCGCTATCATGCGCGGAGTATAGCAAAGGCGTTTGTTCGCCGCGCCGGCCCATTCGGACGTGTCCGATGCTGCCGGTCCATCGCCACTTGCCGCGCCCGTCTTGCCGTGGCCCCGACGAACGAGGACGCTCCGCCCGTGATTTCCCCGCTCGAAATGACCCTGCTGCTGCTGCTGGCCTCGGTGGTGGGCGTCGTCGTATTTCGCTCGCTGAATCTGCCGCCGATGCTCGGCTACCTGACCGTCGGCATCCTCGTCGGCCCGCACGCGTTCGGCGTGGCGGGCGACCTCGAGCGCGCCGAGCATCTCGCCGAGTTCGGCGTCGTGTTCCTGATGTTCTCGATCGGCCTCGAGTTCTCGCTCGCGAAGCTGCGCGCGATGCAGCGGCTCGTGTTCGGCCTCGGGCTGATGCAGGTGGTCGCGACGCTCGCGCTCGCGGTCGTGCTCGGCATGCTGTTCCAGCGCTGGGTCGACATCACATGGCAGGGCAGCGTCGCGCTCGGCGGCGCGCTTGCGATGTCGTCGACGGCGATCGTCTCGAAGATGCTCGCCGAGCGGCTCGAGATCGAGACCGAGCACGGCCGCAACATCTTCGGCGTGCTGCTGTTCCAGGATCTCGCGGTGGTGCCGCTGCTGATCGTGATCGCCGCATTCGGCGCCGAGTCGTCGAAGGATCTCGCGCTGACGCTCGGCTTCGCGGCCGTCAAGATCGTGATCGCGCTCTCGCTGCTGCTCGTGATCGGCCAGCGCTTCATGACGCGCTGGCTCAACGTCGTCGCGCGGCGCCGCTCGCAGGAGCTGTTCGTGTTGAACCTGCTGCTCGTCACGCTCGGCGCCGCGTTCATCACCGACCGCTTCGGGCTGTCGCTCGCGCTCGGCGCATTCATCGCCGGCATGCTGATCGCCGAGACGCCGTTCCGTCATCAGGTCGAGGAGGACATCAAGCCGTTTCGCGACGTGCTGCTCGGCCTGTTCTTCGTGACGACCGGGATGCTGCTCGACCCGCGCGTGATCTGGGAGCATCCGCTGCTCGTCGGCGGCTTTTTCGTCGGCCAGATTCTGTTCAAGGCGACGATGATCGCGGGCCTCGCGCGGCTGTTCGGCGCGACGCCCGGCGTCGCGATGCGCACCGGCATCGGGCTTGCGCAGGCCGGCGAATTCGGCTTCGTGCTGCTGAACCTGATCCTCGATCGCCATCTCGTCGACGCGACGCTGCTGCAGGCGATTCTCGCGTCGATGCTGCTGTCGATGCTGGCCGCGCCGTTCCTGATCCAGAACGCCGACCGCATCGTGATGCGGCTGTCGTCGACCGAATGGATGCAGCAGTCGCTGCAGATGACGCGCATCGCGACGCAGAGCCTCAAGCAGCGCGGCCACGTGATCATCTGCGGCTACGGCCGCGCGGGCCAGAACCTCGCGCGGATGCTCGAACAGGAAGGCATCTCGTACGTCGCGCTCGACCTCGACCCCGATCGCGTGAGCGCGGCCGCGACGGCCGGCGAATCGGTCGTGTTCGGCGACGCCGCGCGCCGCGAGTCGCTGCTCGCGGCCGGTATCCATCGCGCGGCGGCCGTCGCCATCACGTACGCGAACACGCCGTCCGCGCTGCGCGTGCTGCACCACGTGCACGAACTCGAGCCGACGCTGCCCGCGATCGTGCGCACCGTCGACGACGCCGATCTCGAGAAGCTGCTCGCGGCCGGCGCGACCGAGGTGATTCCGGAGATCGTCGAAGGCAGCCTGATGCTCGCGTCGCATACGCTGGTGCTCGTCGGCGTGCCGATGCGCAAGGTCGTGCGGCGCGTCGAGGAGATGCGCGACGAGCGCTACAGCCTGCTGCGCGGCTACTTCCACGGCGCCGACGACGCGGACGACGACGATCACGAGCAGGTACGGCTACAATCGGTGCCGGTCGACGCGCGCGCCGACGCGGTCGGGCGCTCGCTGGAGGAGCTCGGGCTCTACGCGCTCGGGCTCGAGGTCACCGCGATCCGCCGGCATGGCATTCGCGGCGTCGAACCCGATCCGCAGACGAAGCTGCGTGCGAGCGACATCGTCGTGCTGCGCGGGCTGCCCGAGGCGCTCGCGCTCGCGGAGGAGCGGCTCTCGCGCCATCGCCGCGATCCGCCGGCCGTGGCCGCGTGAGCCGCGATTCATTACCCGACCCGTATTTTTTCGAAACGGTGCCCGATCTTCGCGCACCGTTTTTTTCGGAGAGTTTCATGTCGCATTCGTCGTCGGGCGCACCGCTCGATCCGGTCGCCTTCATTCACAGCCAGATCCGCACCGTGCCCGACTGGCCGCAGCCGGGCGTGATGTTCCGCGACATCACGACGCTGCTGCAGAGCCCGAAGGCGCTGCGCATCCTCGTCGACCTGTTCGTCGAGCGCTATGTCGACGCGAAGCTCGACTACGTCGCGGGGCTCGACGCGCGCGGCTTCATCATCGCGCCGATCGTCGCGTACGAGCTCAGCGTCGGCTTCGTGCCGATCCGCAAGGTCGGCAAGCTGCCGTACAAGACGCGTTCGGAATCGTACGAGCTCGAGTACGGCAGCGCGACCGTCGAGATCCACGAGGACGCGTGCAAGCCGGGCGACCGCGTGATCATCATGGACGACCTGATCGCGACCGGCGGCACGATGATGGCCGGACGCAACCTGCTGGAACGGCTCGGCGCCGTCGTCGTCGAAGGCGCGGCGATCATCGATCTGCCCGATCTCGGCGGCTCGGCGCTGCTGCGCAACGCAGGGCTGCCCGTCTATACCGTCACCGAATTCGCCGGCCACTGAGCGCCGGCTCACGCAGCGAGGCCACGATGCCGAACTTCATGCTGTTTCTCGCCACGTCGATCGCGATCACGTTCGCGCCGGGTCCCGACAACCTGCAGGTGCTCGCGCGCGGCATCTCGCAGGGCCGCGCGGCCGGCTTCGTCGCCGCGCTCGGCTTCACGGCCGGCATCCTGTTCCACACGACGCTCGCGGCGCTCGGCGTCGCGGCCGTGCTGCGTTCGTCGCCGCTCGCGTTTCAGATCCTGAAGCTCGCGGGCGCCGCGTATCTCGTCTGGATCGGCATCAAGGCGCTGCGCAGCCACGGCCTCGCGAACGCGCATGCGCGGCCGCCGCAGCCGCTCGGCGCGATTTTCCGGCAGAGCGTGATCGGCAATCTGATGAACCCGAAGGTCACGCTGTTCTTCGTCGTGTTCCTGCCGCAGTTCGTCGATCCGCACGGCGCGCAGAGCGTGACGCTGCAGATGTTCGAACTCGGTGCGCTCTTCATGCTGCAGACGGCCGCGATCTTCTCGCTGTTCGGCGTCGGCGCGGGCGCGATCGGCGCGTGGCTGAAGCGCCGTCCGAAGGCCGGCGTCTGGCTCGACCGTCTGGCCGGCGCGACCTTCATCGCGATCGGCATCCGCGTGGCGCTGAAGGACTGACGACGATGACTTTTCCGTGCATCGCGGCCGCGCGCCGCTTCGATCCGTCCGCGCACGTGCGCTTCGAAATCGCCGGGGCGGCGGTCGGCTGGATTCGCCGCCGCGACGTCGCGCGGCTTGCGCGCTGGCCCGACGTGTTCGAACTGTCCGACGCGCGCGTCGTGCTGTCCGACCGCTACGACACCGTCGACGCGCGCAGCATGGCGCTCGCGAGCGCGATCGGCGCGCTGGCGGCCGAAGGCGCGATTCCGGGCTGGCGCGACGAGATCTACGCGATCCGCAACCGCTTCGACGATCCGCCGCTCGCCTACATCGAGCGCGCGGCGTCGCGCTTCTTCGGCACGCAGACTTATGCGGTGCATCTGAACGGCATCGTAGAATATGCGGTTTCGCCCGACGCGGCGCGCACGCCGCAGCTGTGGCTCGGCCGCCGCAGCGCGACGAAGGCGACCGATCCCGGCATGCTGGACAACGTGGTCGCCGGCGGCATCGGCTGGGGGCTCGGCGTACGCGAGACGCTCGTGAAGGAATGCTGGGAAGAGGCCGGCATCCCGGCCGAACTCGCGGCGCGCGCGATCGCGGGCCGCGCGGTGCAGGTGCTGTGCTCGCTGCCGGAGGGCACGCAGTCCGAACTGATCTTCGTGTACGACCTGCCGTTGCCGCACGACTTCGCGCCGCACAACCAGGACGGCGAAGTGGCCGAACATCTGCTGGCCGGCGTGCCCGAGGTGATCGGCTGGCTGCGCGACGGGCGCGCGACGATGGACGCGAGCCTCGCGACGCTCGACACGCTGCTGCGCCACGGCTGGTTGCCGGCCGCCGACGCGGCGGGCCTCGATGCGCTGTTCGCGCCGGCCGCCTGATGCGGCTCGCGGCCGCGGCGCACACGAGCCATTTGACGAATACGGAAACGAAGGGAGTACGGTCATGTCGACCGATCACAGCTTTATCTTGAAACTGTCGTGCCCCGACCGGCACGGCATCGTCCACGCGGTCTCGGGCTTTCTGTTCGAGCGCAACAGCAACATTCTCGATTCCGCGCAGTTCGGCGACAGCCGCACCGGCGAGTTCTTCATGCGCGTGCATTTCGAACAGGACGGCGCGGGCCGGGATGCCGCCTCGGCGCTCGACACGCTGCGCGACGATTTCGCGCCGCTCGCCGAGCAGTTCGCGATGCGTTGGGAACTGCACGATGCGTCGGTGAAACCGCGCGTCGTGATCATGGTGTCGAAGATCGGCCATTGCCTGAACGACCTGCTGTTCCGCTATCGCACGGGCCAGCTGCCGATCGAGATTCCGGCGATCGTGTCGAACCACAAGGACTTCTACCAGCTCGCGGCGAGCTACGACATCCCGTTCCATCACTTCCCGCTGGTCGGCGGTTCGTCCGACGCAGCGAAGGCCGCGCAGGAAGCGCGCGTGCTCGACGTGATCGACGGGCATCAGGCCGACCTCGTCGTGCTCGCGCGCTACATGCAGATCCTGTCGCCGAACATGTGCGAGCGGCTCGCCGGGCGCGCGATCAACATCCATCACTCGTTCCTGCCGAGCTTCAAGGGCGCGAAGCCTTACTATCAGGCGTTCGACCGCGGCGTGAAGCTGATCGGCGCGACCGCGCACTACGTGACGACGGATCTCGACGAAGGGCCGATCATCGAACAGGAGGTCGAGCGCGTCGATCACAGCATGACGCCGGACCAGCTGACCGCGATCGGCCGCGACGTCGAATGCGTGACGCTCGCGCGCGCCGTGAAGTGGCACGTCGAGCACCGCATCGTGCTCAACGGTACGAAGACGGTCGTGTTCCGCTGAGCGGCCGCTTCGGCACGCGTCGCCCAAACGAGAAACGCCGCGCCCCGACATTCGGTGGCGCGGCGTTTTTTTTTGCGTGCGGCGCGGCGTCAGATCATCCGCAGCATCTGCAGTTCGCGCTTGATGTACGCATAGAAGATCGGCGCGGCGATGATGCCCGGCAGCCCGAACGCGGCTTCCATGACCAGCATCGCGAGCAGCAGCTCCCACGCGCGCGATTCGATCTGGCCGCCGATGATCTTCGCGTTCAGGAAATACTCGAGCTTGTGGATGATCACGAGGAACGCGAGCGACGCGATCGCGGTGCCCATGCTGACCGACAGCGACACGGCGACGATCAGCGTGTTCGACACGAGGTTGCCGATCACGGGCAGCAGCCCGACGATGAAGGTGAGGAGCACGAGCGTTTTCGACAAAGGCAGCCGCTCGTGGAAGATCGGCAGCGCGACGAGCAGGTAGAGGCCCGTGAACGCGGCATTGATCGCCGAGATCTTGATCTGCGCGAACACGATCCGGCGGAACGCGTCGGCGAAGCGCGACACGCGCGTGACGAGCGCGGTCGACAGCGGCCGGCGCACCTTGCCGTGCTCGACGCCGATCGCGATCATCGCGCCGATGATCATCCCGAACAGCACGTGGCCGAAGCCGCGCGCGACGTTCTTGCCGCTTTGCTGCAGTTGATCCATGTGCGCGGTCATCAGCACCGCGGCTTTCGCCTTCATCTGCTCGACGTCGACCGGCAGCACGTTCGCGATCCAGGCCGGTGTGCGCGCGCGCGTCTGTTCGACGATCTGCATCAGCTGGCCGAGCAGCGCCTGCAGGTTCGGCACCGTATGCTCGAAGTGCTCGACGACGGCGATCGACAGGCCGGTCAGCGCGCCGACGATCGCGATCGCGAGCAACACGACCGCGACCCAGCGCGCGCGCATGCTCGTCGTGTGACGCTCGATCACCGGCGCGATCGTGTGGATCAGTTGATAGACGAGCAGCCCGGCGAGCAGCCCGCCGAGCAGCTTCAGATCGAGGACGAGCCACATCGCGGCGAGCGCGAACACGTAGCTGCCGATCTCGATCGCCGACAGCTTCGGCAGACTGAAGTCGCTCGTGAGCCGCACGCTGCGCAGGTGCGGCTCGCGGCTTTGCGCATCGCGCGCCGGCTCTTGTTGCTTCTCCATCGTCAATTCCTTGTCGGCAGGAGCGCGTGCGGGCTGCGCAGCGGCTCCGAGCCATCCCGGGCGGCCGATCGCCGCCGATGCACCGGCCTGGTGCGGATTACCAAGCTTACGGCCGTAAAGTATAGCCGCCATTATGGGCTCGAACGGGCCGTTTGGCGTGCGCGGAATGACACGAGACGGAAATGACGACGGGCGGCGCGGCGGCCGCCCGTCGTGGCGCCAGCGTTGCCCGGCCGCTGCGCGCCGGGCGAGCGGGGCGCTTAGCCTGCGGCGACCTTGCGCGTCGGGCGCTTGAGCAGCGGCGCGAGGTACTTGCCGGTGAAGCTCGCTTTCGTCTTCGCGACCTGCTCGGGCGTGCCCTGCGCGATGATCTGCCCGCCGCCGGCGCCGCCTTCGGGGCCGAGGTCGATCACCCAGTCGGCCGTCTTGATGACGTCGAGGTTGTGCTCGATGATCACGACCGTGTTGCCCTGGTCGCGCAGCCGGTGGATCACTTCGAGCAGCAGCGCGATGTCGTGGAAATGCAGGCCCGTCGTCGGCTCGTCGAGGATGTACAGCGTGCGGCCCGTGTCGCGCTTCGACAGCTCGAGCGACAGCTTGACGCGCTGCGCTTCGCCGCCCGACAGCGTGGTGGCCGACTGGCCGAGGCGGATGTAGCCGAGGCCGACGTCGAGCAGCGTCTTCAGCTTGCGCGCGACGACCGGCACCGCGCTGAAGAACTCGTACGCATGCTCGACGGTCATGTCGAGCACTTCGCTGATGTTCTTGCCCTTGTACTGCACGTCGAGCGTCTCGCGGTTGTAGCGCTTGCCGTGGCAGACGTCGCACGGCACGTAGACGTCCGGCAGGAAGTGCATTTCCACCTTCAGCACGCCGTCGCCCTGGCACGCCTCGCAGCGGCCGCCCTTCACGTTGAACGAGAAGCGGCCCGGATCGTAGCCGCGCTCCTTCGCGGTCGGCACGCCCGCGAACAGCTCGCGGATCGGCGTGAACACGCCCGTGTAGGTAGCCGGGTTCGAGCGCGGCGTGCGGCCGATCGGCGACTGGTCGACGTTGATCACCTTGTCGAAATGCTCGAGCCCTTCGATCGCTTCGTGCGCGGCCGGCTCGGCGGACGAGCCGTAGAGGTGCCGTGCGACCGCGTGATAGAGCGTGTCGTTGATCAGCGTCGACTTGCCGGAGCCCGACACGCCGGTGATGCAGGTCAGCAGGCCGACCGGCAGATCCAGGTTCACGTGCTTCAGGTTGTTGCCGTGCGCGTCGACGATGCGCAGCATGCGCTCGGGATCGGGCGCGATGCGCTCGTCCGGATAGTCGATCGTGCGTGCGCCGACGAGATACTGGCCCGTCAGCGACTGCGGATTCGCCTGCACCTGCTTCGGCGTGCCTTCGGCGACGACCACGCCGCCGTGCTCGCCGGCGCCGGGGCCCATGTCGACGACGTAGTCGGCGGTGCGGATCATGTCCTCGTCGTGCTCGACGACGATCACCGAATTGCCGAGATCGCGCAGATGCTTGAGCGTCGCGATCAGCCGGTCGTTGTCGCGCTGGTGCAGACCGATCGACGGCTCGTCGAGCACGTACATCACGCCGGTCAGGCCGGAGCCGATCTGCGACGCGAGCCGGATGCGCTGCGCTTCGCCGCCCGACAGCGTTTCGGCGCTGCGCTCGAGCGACAGATAGTCGAGGCCGACGTTGTTCAGGAACGTCAGGCGCGCGACGATTTCCTTGATCACCTTGTCGGCGATTTCGCGCTTCGCGCCTTCGAGCGTCAGCCCGTCGAAATAGCCGAGCGCGTCGCGCAGCGGCCAGCCGCTGATCTCGTAGATCGCCCGCGCGTGGTCGCCCGTGCCGATCCGCACGAAGCGCGCCTCGCGGCGCAGGCGCGTGCCGTCGCACGACGGGCACGGCTGGTTGTTCTGGTATTTCGACAGCTCTTCACGCACCGCGACCGAATCGGTCTCGCGGTAGCGCCGCTCGAGGTTCGGGATGATGCCTTCGAAGACGTGCTCGCGCACCGTCGTGCGGCCGCGCTCGTTGATGTACGAGAACGGGATCGTCTGCTTGCCGGAGCCGAACAGCAGCACCTTGCGGATCTTCTCGGGCAGATCCTCGAACGCGGTGTCGATGTCGAACTCGTAGAACGCCGCGAGGCTCTGCAGCATCTGGAAGTAGAACTGGTTGCGGCGATCCCAGCCTTTCACCGCGCCGGCCGCGAGCGACAGCGACGGATGCGCGACGACGCGCTTCGGATCGAAGAACGTGATCTGGCCGAGGCCGTCGCATTCCGGGCACGCGCCCATCGGGTTGTTGAACGAGAACAGGCGCGGCTCGAGCTCCTGCAGCGAGTACGAGCAGATCGGGCACGCGAACTTCGAGCTGAACAGGTGCTCGCGGTCGGTGTCCATTTCGAGCGCGATCGCGCGGCCGTCGGCAAGGCGCAGCGCCGTCTCGAACGATTCGGCGAGACGCTGCTTCATGTCGGGGCGCACCTTCAGGCGATCGACGACGACGTCGATCGTGTGCTTGTCGTTCTTCTTCAGCTTCGGCAGCGAATCGACGTCGTAAATCTTCGCGACGCCCTCGTTCGCGGTGCCGCCGCCCGAGCGCACGCGAAAGCGCACGAAGCCCTGCGCCTGCATGTCCTCGAACAGCTCGACGTGCTCGCCCTTGCGGTTCGCGACGACCGGCGCGAGGATCATCAGCTTGGTTTCCTCGGGCAGCGCGAGCGCCGCATCGACCATCTGCGACACGCTCTGCGCTTCGAGCGGAATATCGTGGTCGGGGCAGTACGGCGTGCCGACACGTGCGTACAAAAGTCGCAGGTAGTCGTGGATTTCCGTGACCGTGCCGACGGTCGAACGCGGGTTGTGCGACGTCGCCTTCTGCTCGATCGAGATCGCGGGCGACAGCCCCTCGATCAGGTCGACGTCCGGTTTCTCCATCAGCTGCAGGAACTGGCGGGCGTACGCGGACAGGCTTTCCACGTAGCGGCGCTGGCCTTCGGCATAAAGGGTGTCGAACGCGAGCGAGGACTTGCCCGAGCCGGACAACCCGGTAATCACGATCAGCTTGTGTCGCGGCAGGTCGAGATTGACGTTTTTCAGGTTGTGGGTGCGCGCCCCACGGATACGAATCTGTTCCATGAACCTGGCGAAAATGGAGGAAACCAAACCTGCTACTATAACGGCTTTTCGAGACCGTCGTCGGGGGCCTCCGGCCTTTGCAGCAGGTGGCAGCAAGGCGTCTTCCGCGTCGGGAAAGCAGCCGCACCGCGCGGTTCCGGCGGCCGGCGTTCCGGCGGCCGGCGCTCCGGCGCTCCGGCGGCCGGCACGGCGCCGCATCACGCCCCGCCGATTGCCCGGCCCTGATCTTTCCGCCCCTGCCGCCGGGCGGACACTCCGATCATTCGAAATTCATTCAGATGTCCAATCCGTCCGCCACGTCCTCCCGCATGAGCGCGCCCGAAGTGCGCGCGACCACGTCGCTCGCGGCGATCTTCGCGCTGCGCATGCTCGGGCTGTTCATGATCATGCCGGTGTTCTCGGTCTACGCGAAAACCATTCCGGGCGGCGACAACGTGGTGCTCGTCGGGATCGCGCTCGGCGCGTACGGCGTCACGCAATCGTTGCTGTACATCTTCTACGGCTGGGCGTCCGACCGGTTCGGCCGCAAGCCGGTGATCGCGACGGGGCTGCTGATCTTCGCGCTCGGCAGCTTCGTCGCCGCGTTCGCGCACGACATCACGTGGATCATCGTCGGCCGCGTGATCCAGGGGATGGGCGCCGTGTCGTCGGCGGTGCTCGCGTTCATCGCCGATCTGACCTCCGAGCAGAACCGCACGAAAGCGATGGCGATGGTCGGCGGCTCGATCGGCGTGTCGTTCGCGATCGCGATCGTCGGCGCGCCGATCGTGTTCCACTGGGTCGGCATGAGCGGGCTGTTCGCGATCGTCGGCGTGCTGTCGATTCTGGCGATCGGCGTCGTGCTGTGGGTCGTGCCCGACGCCGCGAAGCCCGTGCACGTGCCCGCGCCGTTCGCCGAGGTGCTGCACAACGTCGAACTGCTGCGCCTGAACTTCGGCGTGCTCGTGCTGCATGCGACGCAGACGGCGCTGTTTCTCGTCGTGCCGCGCCTGCTCGTCGACGGCGGGCTGCCCGTCGCCTCGCACTGGAAGGTCTATCTGCCGGTGATGGCGCTCGCGTTCGTGATGATGGTGCCGGCGATCATCGTCGCCGAAAAGCGGGGCAAGATGAAACCGGTGCTGCTCGGCGGCATTCTCGCTATCCTGATCGGCCAATTGCTGCTCGGCAGCGCGCCGCATACCATCCTGATTGTGGCGGCGATCCTGTTCGTGTACTTCCTGGGTTTCAACATCCTGGAAGCATCGCAGCCGTCGCTCGTGTCGAAGCTCGCGCCCGGTTCGCGCAAGGGCGCGGCCACGGGCGTGTACAACACCACGCAGTCGGTCGGGCTCGCGCTCGGCGGCATCGCGGGCGGCTGGCTGCTGAAGCACGGCGGCGCAGACACCGTCTTCTACGCCTGCTCGGGGCTCGTCGCAGCGTGGCTTATAATCGCGGCCAGCATGAAAGCGCCGCCGCGCAAGGCCTGATCCTTCATCCGGGCGGGCACGGGCGGTGCTTGCCGGCGTGCCCGGCGGGCGCTCGCGACTGGATCCGCGGGCGGCCCGGCATCGAATCTATTGGAGAAACACATGGCATCCGTCAACAAGGTCATCCTCGTCGGCAATCTCGGCGCCGATCCTGAAGTCCGTTACCTGCCGAGCGGCGACGCGGTTGCGAACATCCGTCTCGCGACCACCGACCGCTACAAGGACAAGGCGAGCGGCGAGTTCAAGGAAATGACCGAGTGGCATCGCGTCGCATTCTTCGGCCGTCTCGCCGAAATCGTCAGCGAATACCTGAAGAAGGGCTCGTCGGTCTACATCGAAGGCCGGATCCGCACGCGCAAGTGGCAAGGCCAGGACGGCCAGGATCGCTATTCGACCGAAATCGTCGCCGACCAGATGCAGATGCTCGGCGGCCGCGGCGGCTCGGGCGGTGGCGGCGGCGGTGACGAAGGCGGTTACGGCGGCGGCTACGGTGGTGGTGGTGGCGGCGGCGGTCGCGGCGAGCAGATGGAGCGCGGCGGCGGTGGCGGTCGTGCAAGCGGCGCGGCGCGTGGCGGTGGCGGTGGCGGCCAGAGCCGTCCGAGCGCGCCGGCTGGCGGCGGCTTCGACGAGATGGACGACGATATTCCGTTCTGATTTCCCGCATACGGAAACCGTAACGATCGACCCCACCTTTCGGTGGGGTTTTTCTTTTTGTCGCCGCGATTTCTCCACTCCCGGCAACCGCGTCATTGGCCGCGGCGTGCCGTGCCGGTCGGCACGGTGTTTCGACCTCGGACAGATCCTGTTCGAAGGCTGCTTTTTACATTCGCCCACATTGCGGTCTGACTTCATGTCCGTGCGGCCGGTGGCAGCGAGAGAATTTCCCCGTAACCATGAGGAACTCGATATTTTTCGTCTGCGGGTTTGCGGATAGAGTGAATCGTCGGCGGTGGCTGTGAGGAGCGATGTCGCCGGCAATAGCTCACTTTTTATGGAGACCGAATCAATGCGTGTACTCGATCGAAATGAACTGCAACGAGTCGGCGGTGCCTTTTCCTGTCAGCGGAATCCAGCGCCCATCAACTGGGCTGCAGTCGGCGGCGCAGCCCTGATCGGGGCGGCCCGTGGTCCGCAATCGGCGTTGTTGAGCGGCGCCGGAGCCTTTCTCGGACAAGCCTGGATCTGCAGGTTCTAACGCCTGATCGGCAATTTTCGCTCGGCAGTGTGCGAGCATTTTGGATGCTCGCACGCCGGCATCTTGCAATGGATTCAGACGTCCGGAGTCCTCATGCGTACTCGTCATTCGCAAAAACCGCTTGTGAAGTTTTTGATGTACGGCATCTATCCCGATCGGTTCAGCAAGGAATATGGAGATGGATGGTTTGCCATCCTGCTCGGGGCGTTCGGCAGAACGCTGCCCATGTCGGTCGGGATAGCCGCGCTGAGCTGCGTCGTTGCGCCCGGCGCGCTCACGACGGGAGGGCTGGCGTTCACGACAACGATTCTTTTCGCGTACAACGCGTTTCTGGAATGGCACTTGATTCGCCGCTCCCGACGCGAAGCGCAATAGTCGGCCGGCACGTGGGCAGCATGCCGATTCCGCGTCACGAGCGGTGATACGATCACGGTGCCTGACGACGGCCCACGAGCGTTGTACGGCCTGTCCGGCACGTGACCGACACACTGCCCGATCTCATCGTCCCGCATCTCGACATGCTGTTCTCCAGAATCAATCCGCACATGACGGCCGCCGCGAGCGACCGTCACGTCGATCGATGTCTGTCTTATGCTTCGCATGGCGGCGCTCGGCGCTGCCGCCATCGACCGGAGCTACCTCATGACGCGAAATAGGCGCACACCGGGCTGGCCCGGCACCCTGCTGCCGCGTGCGTTCTTCGATCGCGCGGCGCCGACGGTCGCGCCGCTGCTGCTGAACAAGATTCTCGCGTCCGCGGACGGTCGTGCAGGGCGGATCGTGGAGGTTGAAGCCTATGCCGGCGCGATCGACCCGGCCGCGCATACCTATCGCGGCAAGACGCCGCGCAACGCGACGATGTTCGGGCCGCCCGGGCACATGTACGTGTATTTCACGTACGGCATGCACTGGTGCTGCAACTGCGTCTGCGGCCCGGACGGCGCCGGCACCGGCGTGCTGATCCGGGCCCTCGAACCGCTGTTCGGCATCGAGCGGATGCGCGCCGCGCGTCCGCCGCAGACGCGCGATCGCGACCTGTGTCGCGGCCCGGCGCGGCTCACGCAGGCGATGGGCATCACAGGTGCGCAGGATGGCGCCGACCTCGTACGCGCGTGCGACGGCTTCGCGATCGTCGACGACGGCACGGCACCGCCGGCGCGCGCGAAGGGCGGCCCGCGCATCGGTATCCGCGTCGGCACGGAGCTGCCGTGGCGATGGAGCGTGCCGGGCAATCCTTACGTATCGGGACCGCGTGCAGTCGAGCGGTAGGTGGGACGCGGCGCGCATGCCGCGCGCATCGGCGATGCGACTCGCATGCAGCGCGCACGTATAACATCGGCAATTGCAGGCAACATGACCGGCGTCGGGTTCATCGGCGGCATCGCGCTCATCAGCCGCATCCGCGTCATCGGCTGCATTGGCAGCATCTCCCAACCCGCACCCCGCACCGCGTTCACGCAATCGCCATAATCGCGTGCGTATGCTGTCCGTTTCGATAGCTCGATCGACAGGGGACACGATGCGGCGAGTCGTATTCAACCAGAAGGGCGGGG
Organism: Burkholderia sp. BC1; assembly: GCF_052683555.1. Classification (NCBI taxonomy): domain Bacteria; kingdom Pseudomonadati; phylum Pseudomonadota; class Betaproteobacteria; order Burkholderiales; family Burkholderiaceae; genus Burkholderia; species Burkholderia sp. BC1. Next base: position 1,440 of record NZ_JBQYLP010000005.1, on the reverse strand, counting down.
TGGGCAAGTCGACGATCGTCTGCAATCTCGCGGCGGTCAGCGCGAGCGAAGGGCTGCGCACGCTCGTCGTCGATCTCGACGCGCAGGCGAATTCGACACGCTATCTCCTCGGCGAACGAGCGACCGACGTGCGTCCGGGCGTCGCGGACTTCTTCGACACCGCGCTCACGTTCAGCTTCCGGCCGGTCGACGTCGCGTCGTTCATTCATCCCACGCCGTTCGCTCAGCTCGACGTCATGCCGGCGCACCCCGATCTCGACACGCTGCACGGCAAGCTTGAATCGCGCTACAAGATCTACAAGCTGCGCGACGCGCTGAACGAACTGCACGCGTACGACGCCGTCTACATCGACACGCCGCCCGCGCTGAACTTCTACACGCGCTCCGCGCTGATCGCGGTCGAGCGTTGCCTGATTCCGTTCGACTGCGACGACTTTTCGCGTCGGGCGCTGTATACGCTGCTCGAGAACGTGAAGGAGATCCGGCAGGACCACAACGCGGCGCTCGAAGTCGAAGGGATCGTCATCAACCAGTTCCAGCCGCGGGCGAGCCTGCCTCAGCGGCTCGTCGACGAGCTCGTGGAAGAAGGGCTGCCGGTGCTCGCGTCGCGGCTGTCGTCGTCGGTGAAAATCGGTGAATCGCATCAGCAGTCGACTCCTCTCATCCATCTCGAACCGACTCACAAGCTCGCGCACGAATTTCGCGCGCTGCACCGCGAATTAGTCGGCTGAATAAACCGGCAAGTATTTGTCATTTGATCCGATCATTGAAACTTTCATTAATAAACGAGAAAACGGTTTCAATGTAAATTCCAAAAAAACGATTACATAAGCGACTGCTTCATCGCTCGATGGCTGTACTTGTTTCTAATAGTGGAAATAATGACTGGGTAAAACTTGCTGGATATTCATATGGCTGACCCAGTAAAAAGGTAAGAGTGTGCCGCGCCGCCCGTAGTGGCGCGGGCCCAAGCCTGGGGCGGAACACCGGCATCGACGGATCTCGATGAGTGGGTAAGGGTTTATACCTATCATTAATGCCACTTAGGAAACGCTGATTTATTCGGCTCGGCGGTCATCGCAGACGTAGCCGAGGACGTTTAGAAGACAGCTCACGGAACGGACCCACGACGATGAAGAGGCAGATCGGCTTCGCGGAAGCGGAAATTGCAGGCAAGAAGCGAGTGACGAGGCGCCAACGCTTCCTGGAAGAGATGGAGAAGGTCGTTCCGTGGCAGCGCTTGCTGTCGGCCATCGAACCGCACTATCCGAAGGGCACGCGAGGTCGCCCGCCGATTGGCCTTGAGCGGATGCTGCGAATCTACTTCGTGCAACAGTGGTACGGACTGTCGGACGAAGGACTGGAAGACGCGCTGTATGACAGCATCACGCTGCGAGCCTTCGCCGGCATCGATCTGGCGATCGAGAACGTGCCTGATGC